>JAFEDM010000368.1 GCA_018241625.1 Pseudomonadota bacterium
CCGCAATTGAGCCGCGCGGCGACAGCCGGATCTTCGCCGGCGCCGCGGCGCTGGACGCCAACGTCGCGCGCGAGGCGGCCAAGGCGGGGATCGCCGGCCTGGAGTTCTATCGCGGCGTTCCGGGCTCGATCGGCGGGGCGCTGGTGATGAACGCCGGCTGCTATGGGGCGGAAACCAAGGACGTGCTGGTCGAAGCCTATGCGCTCACCCGCGCCGGCGAGCGGCTCACGCTCTCCAACGCCGAGCTCCGCTACAGCTACCGCAAGTCGGCCCGGGCGGCCGAAGACCCGCTGATCTTCCTGGGCGGCCTGTTCGAGGGCCAGGCCGACGACCCCGCCGCCATCGCCGCGCGCATGGAGGAGATCACCGCCCGGCGCGAGCAGACCCAGCCGATCCGCGAGAAGACCGGCGGCTCGACCTTCAAGAACCCGCCCGGGAATTCCTCGTGGAAGCTGGTCGACGAGGCCGGCTGGCGCGGCAAGCCGTTCTCGGTGAGCGGGAAGAGCGGCGGGGCGATGTTCTCGCCGCTGCACGCCAACTTCCTGATCAACACCGGCGAGGCCACCGCCGCCGATCTGGAAGGCCTGGGCGAGGCGGTGCGCGCCGACGTCAAGGCCAAGACCGGCGTCGAGCTGGAGTGGGAGATCAAGCGGGTCGGGCGGCCGGCCTAGTCCCTCCACCGGGGCTCTCGCTTGACCTTCCGCGCGATGCGGCCCACGGCCTGAGGAGGTCCCTCCCAAGCTCCGAGTCGCCCATGGCCACGCCCCTCTCCGGACATCACGTCGCCGTCCTCATGGGCGGTCTCTCTTCCGAGCGGGAAGTGAGCCTGGTCTCCGGCCGCGAGTGCGCCGACGCCCTGGAGCGGCTGGGGGCCAAGGTCACCCGCGTCGACGCCGGCCGCGACCTGGCCCAGGTGCTGGCCGCGCTGAAACCCGACGTCTGCTTCAACGCCCTGCACGGCGAGTGGGGCGAGGACGGCTGCGTCCAGGGGGTGCTGGAGACCCTGGGCCTGCCCTACACCCACTCCGGCGTGCTGGCCTCGGCGCTGGCGATGGACAAGGCCAAGGCCAAGGCGGTGCTGGCGGCGGCGGGCGTGACGGTGCCTGGCGGCGGCCTCTTCAACCGCTTCGAGGCCGCCCGCGACCACGTGATGGCGCCGCCCTATGTGGTGAAGCCGAACGCCGAGGGGTCCTCGGTCGGCGTGTTCCTGGTGTTCGAAGGCGCCAACCGCCCGCCACAGGAGATCGTGGCCCCCGGCTGGACCTTCGGCGAGGAGGTGATGATCGAGCCCTACATCGCGGGCAAGGAGCTTGCCGTGGGGGTCATGGACGGCAAGGCCATGACGGTGACCGACATTATTCCGAGAACCGGATTTTATGACTACGAGGCGAAGTACGCCGACGGCGGATCGACGCACGTGGTTCCGGCCCCAATTCCGCACCATGCTTTTGAAAAGGCTATGGAACTTGCTGAGCGGGCGCATGCCGCCCTCGGTTGCCGAGGCGTTACCCGGGCCGACCTTCGTTACGACGATGTTAAGGATGTTCTTGTCCTCTTGGAGGTGAATACACAGCCCGGCATGACGCCCACTTCGCTCGTCCCCGAGCAGGCGGCGCAGCAGGGCGTGGATTTCGACCGGCTGGTGCTTTGGATTACGGAGGACGCGTATGCCCGCGGCGGTGCGGGGAGGGACAAGGCCTAGGGCGAAACCCTCCAGCAAGACACCACCCCAGGCTGCCTCCAAGGGGGCTACCGCCAAGGGGGCGGCCTCCCAGAGGGCCCCGGCCAAGGCGCGCAAGGCGCCGGTGGCCGAACATCATGGCCTGTCGCCCAAAGTGGCGCTGATCGGGTCGGCCGCGATCCTGGCGATCGCGCTCACCGCCACCCTCGCCACCGGCCATCGCGGCGAGCGCCTGGTCAGCGCCATCGGGACGGGGATCGACAATCGCTTCGGCGCGGCGGGCTTCCGGCTGAAGAATGTGGAGGTGCAGGGCGCCTCGACCATGGCCACCGCCGACATCGTCAAGGCGGCCGGCGTCTACAAGGACCAGCCGCTCCTGGGCCTCGACCTCAAGGCCATGCGGACGAACATCGAGCATGTGGGCTGGGTGAAGGAAGCCCGCGTCGTGCGCCTGCTGCCCGACACCCTGGTGATCTCGGTGGTCGAGCACCGCCAGCTCGCGGTCTGGCAACACGCGGGGCGGCAGTTCGTGATCGACGACCACGGCCAGGTGATCAAGGAAGCCGACCCAGCCCGGTTCAGCCGCCTGCCGCTGGTGGTGGGCGAGGGGGCCGCCGAGCACGCGCCGGAGATCCTGCCGACGCTCGCCCAGCGCCCGCAGCTGATCGGCGCCATGGACGCCCTGGTCCGCGTCGACGACCGCCGCTGGGATGTGCGGATGAAGGACGGTTCGCTGATCCAGCTGCCGGCCGACAATGTCGACGCCGCCCTGATGCAGCTGGAGCGCCTCGACCAGCGCTCGCGCATCCTCGAGCTCGGCTTCGAGCGGATCGACCTGCGCAACCCCGACGTGATCGCCGTGCGGCCGCGCCAGGTCCAGGCCCTGCAAACCCAAACCATCGCCCAGCCGGCCGCGGCGGGACAGTGACGTAGACGAGAACCGTAGATGCTGAAGTTCGCCACCCGCGCCGAAGCCGCCGCCGCCGAGCCCCGGACCGACGAACGCCGCACGTTCGAACAGACCGGCGGCAAGAAGGACGGGCGCGAAGGCCTGAAGGCGGCGCTGTCGCGTCCGCCCGTGGTGGCGGCCGTGGACCTGGGCGCGGCCAAGGTCACCTGCTTCATCATGAAGCCGGACGGCGTGCGCAAGGGCGACCGGACGCTGACCACCGCCGGCGTCGGCTATGTGCAGTCGCGCGGCATCCGCGGCGGCTCGATCGTCAACCTCGACGAGGCGTCCGAAGCCATCGCCCAGGCGGTGGAGCGGGCCGAGAACGTGGCCGGCGTCAACGTACAGGGCGTCACCGTCGCCACGGCCGGCGGCCAGCTCACCTCCAACCGCGTGGCGGGCCGGGTCTCCATCGGCGCCCGGCCGATCGGCGACAACGACCTTGTGCGGGCCATCAGCCACGCGCTGGCCCAGATCAAACTGCCGGGCCGCCGCGCCGCCCACATCCTGCCGATCGCCTGGAGCGTGGACGGACAGGGCGGCGTGCGCGACCCGCGCGCCATGTTCGGCCGCACGCTCGGCGTCGAGCTGCTGGTCGTCTCGGTCTCCGAGGCGGTCTACCAGACCCTGGGCGCCTGTGTGGAGCGCGCCCACCTGCAGTTCGACGGCGTGGTGGCCGCGCCCTTCGTCTCGGCCCTGGCGGCGCTGGAAGAGGACGAGCTCGACCTGGGCAGCGTCTGCATCGACATGGGCGGCGGCTCGACCTCCGCGGCAGTGTTCAACGCCGGCTCCCTGGTGCACGTCGAGACCGTGCCGGTGGGCGGCCAGCACGTGACCCAGGACATCGCCCGCGGCCTTTCGACCTCCATCGCCGGCGCCGAGCGGATCAAGACCCTGCACGGTTCGGCCATCGCCTCGGCCAACGAGGACCGCGAGATGATCGAGGCGCCGCCACGCGGCGACGATCCGGGCGCCGGCCCGGTCGTGGCGCCGCGCAGCCTGCTGAAGGGCATCATCGCGCCGCGCGTGGAAGAAACCCTGGAGCTGCTGCGCGATCGTCTGAAGGCCTCGGGCGCGCCCATCGAGCCGGGCGCGGGCCTGGTGCTGACCGGCGGCGCCTCGCAACTGGCGGGCGTGCGCGAGGTGGCCGTGCGCGTGTTCGACCGCCCGGTGCGCCTGGGCCGCCCGCGCCGCGTGCCGCACCTGGCCGACGCCGCCTCCGGCCCGGCTTTCACCGCCGCCGCCGGCATCCTGCACCGCGCCGCCTTTGGCCCGCGCGAAGCGGTCAGCGCCAAGGCGCTCGCGTCGGCCAAGCTGCGCCGCGAACCGCTCGACCCGCGCGCCAATCCGGTGGCCAAGGCCGCCTCCTGGCTGCGCGACAACCTTTGAGCGAGGCGTTAACCGCCGCTCTTCAGAAAGCTTAACCAGCCATCCCCGGCTTTCACAGGGTGAGTCCGATCGCCGCAGGCGTGGCTGATTCGGCTTAGGCCTTGTGACGCAAGGATATTTTTCCGGAATGGCGCCGCTCGACCCCGGCCCGACTCACGCTATGCGGTTAACGGTCGATTAAGGGTCTGAGCGCGTACTTAACGCATCGTTACGAACGACGCGCCGCGGGCGGGTTCGCGGGGGCGTCTAGCCGATTTTTGGGAAGGGGTCCCATGACTATCGCTCTTTCAGCGCCGAAGGCGACCGAACTGAAGCCGCGGATCGTCGTATTCGGCGTCGGTGGCGCGGGCGGCAACGCCGTCAACAACATGATCGAGGCCGGGCTGGAGGGCGTCGAGTTCGTCGTCGCCAACACCGATGCCCAGCAGTTGCAGTTCGCCAAGACGGACCGTCGGGTCCAGCTCGGCGTCCTGGCGACCCAGGGCCTGGGCGCGGGCGCCCACCCGGAGATCGGCATGAGCGCGGCCGAGGAGAGCATCCCGGAGATCGGCGAGCATCTCGACGGCGCCCACATGGTGTTCATCACCGCCGGCATGGGCGGCGGCACCGGCACCGGCGCGGCTCCCATCATCGCCAAGTGCGCGCGTGAGCGCGGCATCCTGACGGTGGGCGTGGTCACCAAGCCCTTCCACTTCGAAGGCCGTCACCGGATGCGCCTGGCCGACGCCGGCATCCAGGAACTGCAGCGCTACGTCGACACCCTGATCGTCATCCCGAACCAGAACCTGTTCCGCGTCGCCAACGAGCGGACGACCTTCGCCGAAGCCTTCGGCATGGCCGACCAGGTGCTGCACTCGGGCGTGCGCTCGATCACCGACCTGATGGTGCTGCCGGGCCTGATCAACCTCGACTTCGCCGACGTCCGTACGGTGATGACCGAGATGGGCAAGGCGATGATGGGCACCGGCGAAGCCTCGGGCGACGACCGCGCCCTGATGGCCGCCCAGAACGCCATCCAGAACCCGCTGCTCGACGAGGTCTCGCTGAAAGGCGCCAAGGCCGTGCTGGTGAATGTCACCGGCGGCCTGGACATGACCCTGCTGGAAGTCGACGAGGCGGCCAACGCCATCTCCGAGCAGGTGGATCCGGAAGCCAACATCATCTTCGGCGCGGCCTTCGACCCGACCCTGGACGGTATGATCCGCGTCAGCGTGGTCGCCACCGGCATGGACGGCGCTTCGATCGCCGCCATCGAGCCCAAGCTCGAGCGCCGGGCGATGACCGCGCCGCCGCTGCGCGTGCCGGAAGCGGCGCCCGCGCCGGTCGCTGCACCCCAGCCGATCGCCGAACCCGTCGCGGCCTCGGTCGCGGCCGAGGAA
>JAFEDM010000369.1 GCA_018241625.1 Pseudomonadota bacterium
ACTTCTCGATCTCGGCCAGGTGCTCGGCGTCGACGGCGGTGGCGCGGCCGAAGATCGAACCCAGAGCCGGCGTGAAGATCAGCGCCACGAAGACCGAGGCCCCGAGCACGAAGAACAGGGTGAGCGGCAGGAAGCTCATCATCTTCCCGCTGATCGAGTCCCAGAACATCATCGGCAGGAAGGCGCTGAGCGTCGTGAGCGTGCCGTTGACCACCGGCCAGAACATCCGCTTGCCGGCGGCGGCGAAGGCTTCGGCCTTAGGCAGGCCCTCGGCCATCTTCCGGTCGGCGTATTCCACCACCACGATGCCGCCGTCGACCAGGATGCCGACGGCCAGCACCATGCCGAACATGACCATCTGGTTGAGGGTCACGCCCATGCCGTGGATCATCATGAAGGCCATCAGGAAGCAGACCGGGATCGCCAGGCCGACCATGACGCCCTGGCGGATACCCAGCGTGGCGACCACGATCAGCATCACCAGCACGCTGGCGGTGATGATGCCGCTTTCCAGCATCGTCAGGATGCGGGCGATGGAGTCGGAGTTGTCGTAGGTGTAGTCGACCTTGACGGTCGAAGGCCACCGCTTGGACTCCTCGGCCACGACCTTCCGGATGGTCGTCACCGTGTCCAGCAGGTTGGCGCCGTTCCGCTTGGAGACGTCGAGGCCCATGGCGGGTTCGCCGTTGAAGCGGGTTATGAACGCGGGCTCCTTGAAGGTGCGCCGGACGCTGCCGATGTCGCCGATGGTCACCAGCCGGTCGCCGTTCTTCTTGACCGGCAGGGCGAGGATGTCGTTCGGCTTCTGGACGACGCCCGGGATCTTGAGCGCGAACATCCCCGCGCCGGAGCGCAGGTCGCCCGCCGGCACCAGCTGGTTGTTCCGCGCAATCACCGCCGACAGGTCGTTGGCGGTGACGTTGTAGGCCTCCATCCGTAGGGGATCGATCGCCACTTCCAGCATCTCGGTGCGCGCGCCGCTTTCGAAGGCTTCCTGCACGCCGGGCGCGCTTTCCAGCCGTTCCTTCAGGTCGCGCGAGATGCGGGCCAGCTCCCGTTCCGGCGCCTGTCCGTGCAGGATGATCCCGATTACCGGCTGGTCGGCGAAGCTCTGCTCCTCGATGTCGGCCGGCTCGGCGTCGGGCGGGAACTTGGCGCGCGCCAGGTCGACCTTGGAGCGGACGTCGTCCAGCGCCTTCTGCTTCGGGAAGCTGGGGTCGAACTCCAGGGTGGCGATGGCCACGCCCTCACGCGCCACCGCGTTCAGATGCTTCACGCCCTGGATGGTCTGCAGCTGGACCTCCAGCGGCTTGATGATCAGCCGCTCGGCGTCCTCGGGCGAGACGCCAGGGAAGGGCACCACCACCGAGATGTAGGGCAGGTCGATGTCCGGGTTGGCTTCCCGCGGCATCGACATATAGGCGAAGAAGCCGAACAGGCAGGCGATGACGGTGACGCCGAGCACCACCTTCCTGCGCTTGATGGCTCCTTCGATCAGGGCGCCGATCATCTTTCGTCTCCCGTCACCCCGACGCTAGCGCGCCTGGGCGACCTGAACCTTCTGGCCGTCGGCGACATAGGACTGGCCGACGGTGATCAACTGCACGGGCCCCGACAGGCCGGTGACCCACAGGCCCTGGGGCGTCTCTTCCACCACCCTGATGGCCGCGAAGGCCACGCGGCCGTCGGGCTGGACGTAGCGCACGCCCTGGCGGCCGGCGCTGTCGAGCACCAGCGCCGAGGTCGGAACCAGGTGGGACGGCCCTGACCCGGTCCCCACGTGCAGCTCCGCCGACAGGCCGGAGCGGACGGCCAGGCCTTTGTTCGGCGCGGTGACCTCCAGGTGATAGGTGCGGGTCTGCGGGTCGGCGTCGTGGGCGACATAGCGGATGCGGCCCATGATGGTCTGACCGTCGATCAGCTTGGCCGAAGCGGGCGCCCCGACCTTCACGGCGGCGGCCTCGGTCTCGGGCACGTCGCCGACGATCAGCATGGGGTCGATCTCGATCATGGTGCCGCAGGCCTGGCCGGCCGACAGATAGGTCCCGATCTCGGCGGCGCGCTGGTCGAACACTCCGTTGAAGGGCGCTTTGATGTTCACCTGGGCCAGGGCGATCTCGGCCGAGCGCACGGCGGCCTTGGCGGCGTCGAGGTTGGCCTGGCCTTGCAGGACCTGGGTCGGAGAGCGGTAGCCCTTCTTGGCCAGTTCGTCGTTCTGCTGTTGGGCGAGCGCGGCCGACTGCTGGGCGGCGTGGGCCTGGTCCAGCGCCGCCTGGCGCGCATCCACGGCCAGCCGGCAGAGCACCTGGCCCTGCTTGACGTAGGTGCCTTGCAGCACGGGGGTCTGGGCGACGACGCCGGCGGTCTCTGAGCGCACGACGACGGTGCGGGTCGCCTGGGTGCGGCCACGGACCACGACCTCATAGGGCCGGATCACCTCGGGGATGAGCTTGGCCTGGACCATCGGCGGACCGGCGGCCGTGTCCTTCGGCTTGGCCTGCGCGAGGTGGGGCGCGCTCCCGAACAGACTGCGCACGATGAAGTAGACCACGATCACCGCCGTCACGGCGATGACGAACACATATTGCGACTTCATCCGCATCGCGCCGGTCTATCCCCCTCGAACCCCGGCGAATCGCGCCGCCTGGAGTTTAACGCCTCTCTACTAGAGGCTTGCGCCGCTTGTGATGCCGCCGTTACGCCAGTTCAAATGAATTCGCGGACAGTTTGACGTCGACAGCGTTTATGTGCCGTTGGCGTCGCAGTGTTGCATCACAAGCCCATTGCAACACAGGGCTGCAGCCTTCGCCGCGTGACCCCGTGTCGCGCATCAGGATTTACACCGTAAGGAACTAACGCAAGTGAAATACCTGCACACCATGGTCCGGGTCACCGACCTCGACGCCTCCCTCGCGTTCTACTGTGACAAGCTGGGGCTCTCGCAGGTCTCGCGGGTCGAGAACGAGCGCGGCCGTTTCACCCTGGTCTTCCTCTGCGCGCCCGGCGACGAGGCGGCGGCCAAGGCCCACAAGGCCCCCATGGTGGAGCTCACCTACAACTGGGATCCGGAGGTCTACGAGGGCGGCCGCAACTTCGGCCACCTGGCCTATGCGGTGGACGACATCTACGCCGTCTGCCAGCGGCTGAAGGACAAGGGCGTGGTGATCAACCGGCCGCCGCGCGACGGGCACATGGCCTTCGTCCGCTCGCCGGACAATATCTCGATTGAGCTGCTGCAGGCCGGACCGGCCCTGGCGCCGGCCGAACCCTGGGTCTCCATGCCGAATGTGGGTGTCTGGTAGCGCTGCGGGCGTCACGCTGCGGGCCGGTGTCAGCCTGCAATGCAAACGAAATCGCCCTAACCCAGCGGTAAGCCATGGTCTGTAGGACGGCTGCTCAGAGTCGTTCTGCGGAGGCCCAGAATGGGCGCGATACCCCAGGTTGGCGAGCCGGCGCCCTTTTTCGCCGCGGCCACGGACGGCGTCGACCGCTACAGCCTGGATGTGGTCGCGGGGCGCTGGATCGTGCTGATGTTCTTCGGCACCGCCGGCCAGGCCGCGACGGCCGAGGGCCTGGTCGAGGCGCTGCAGCGGCGCGACCTGTTCAACGGGCGTGACGCGGCCTTTTTCGGGGTCAGCGTCGATCCGGCCGATCGCGGGCAGCGCGGGCTGGCCAACGCCGATCCGGGCGTGCGCTTCTTCTGGGACTTCGACCTGGCGGTCTCCAAACTCTACGGCATCGCCGACGCCGCCAACCTGCAGCCCTGCCTGTTCCTCATCGACCCGGCGTTCCGGATCGCCATGAGCGCCCCGATCGAGGCGACGGGCGTGGTGCTGGACCGGCTGGCCGAAGAGCTGGCCGCCGCCCCGGCCGCGGCCGGCGGCCAGCATGCCCCGGTGCTCACCCTGCCGCGGATCTTCGAGCCGGAGCTGTGCGCGGCCCTCGTCGAATTCTACCGGCTGGGCGGCGCGACGGTCTCGGGGTTCGCCAAGGATGTCGGCGGCCAGACCGTCCAGCAGATCGACCCCTTCCTGAAGCGTCGCAGCGACGTGTTCATCGAGGATGCGGAGCTGCTGGACGCCTTGCGCATGCGCCTTGAGACCCGGCTGTTCCCGATGGTGAAGCGCGCCCTGGGCTGGCAGCCGCAGCACATCGAGCGCTACCTGATCTGCCGCTACGGCGCGGAGGAGGAGGGCTTCTTCTCGCGCCACCGCGACGACGTCACCGCCGGCACCGCGCACCGCCGCTTCGCCGTCTCGCTCAACCTCAACGACGGTTACGAAGGCGGCGACCTGTGCTTCCCGGAGTTTGGCCCCAGGCTCTATCGGCCGCCGCTGGGCGGGGCCACGGTGTTCGCCTGCGGCCTGCTGCACGAGGCCACCCCGGTGACCCGGGGCGAGCGGTTCGTCTTCGTGCCCTTCCTCTACGACGACGAGGGCGCGCGCCTGCGCCAGAAGAACCTCGCCCGGGTCGCCGTCGACCTGCGCGGCGCTCGCCAGCAACGCCGGGCGGCCAAGGGCCGACGCTGAGCGGCGCGCCGATTTCGCGGTCAGGGTCGACTAGATCGCGCGAGCTTCGCGATCGGCTGGGCTAGGGTGCCGGCCGGGAACGGAGCGATTCCATGGCCTCACGCGGCGGATCGAACAGCCTCAGCCTGGCGGCAGCCATCGGCATGGCCGCTGGCCTCTGCGGCCTGGGCGCGCTCAGCCTGATGTACCAGGACACGGCGCTGCAGTGGGAGCCGGTCCCGGCCGCCTGGCCGCGGCACGCCATCCTGGGGGCGCTTTCCGGCCTGATCCTGCTGGCCGGCGGGGTGATGATGGCCATGAACCGCACCCGCGCGCTGGGCGCGGGGATCGCGGGCGCCTTCATCGGCCTCTGGGTGATCGGCCTGCACCTGCCGCATGTGGTCGCCCGGCCGACGGACCTCACCCTCTGGCTCGCGGTGGCGGAATGCACCGCCATGGCCATCGGCGGCTTCCTGCTGCGTCGCGAGATGCTGGCGGGGCCCGGCGTCCTCACCGACATCGAGCTGCGGCTGTTCGGCCTCTGCTGCGTGATGTTCGGGATCTCCCACTTCGCCTACGCCAGGTTCACCGCCTCGATGATCCCCGCCTGGCTGCCGGACCGGGTGGCCTTGGCCTATCTGACCGGCGCGATCCACACCGGCGCCGGCCTGGGCCTGATCGCCGGCATCCGGCGGCGCTGGGCCGCGACGATCGAGGCCCTGATGATGACCTCCTTCGTCCTGCTCGTGCACCTGCCGCGCGTGGCGGCCAAGCCCGGCGACCGCACGGAGCTGACCCTGCTGTTCGTCGCCGTGACCCTGACCTCCGCCGCCTGGATCGTCGCCAGCTCGCGCACGGCGCTGAAGGGGCGCTAGGCCATGAGGCATGCGCGTCGACGCCTTGCGCTGGTCGCCGCCCTGGCGGGAACGGCCGCGGCCCTTTCACCGGCGCGGGCGGCGAGCCCCGATGAAGCTGCCGCCGAGGTTCGCGCCCGGATCGAGGCGTCGCCGAAGCTGCCCCTCGTGGCGCACGAACTCTTCGCCCGGCCGCCCAGCGCCGGCTGGAAGTCCGGCATGGTCTCCTGGGTCGCCTTCGACGCCCAGGGCCGCCTCTACGAGCTGCAGCGTGGCGAGAAGGCCCCGCCGGTCCTGCTGCTCGATCGAAACGGCAAGGTGCTGCGCGGCTGGGGCGAGGGGAACTACACGATACCGCACGCGGTGCGGATCGACCCCAAAGGCAATGTCTGGACGGTCGACGCCGGCGCCTCGCGGGTGATCGAATATTCGCCGGGTGGCGAAAAGCTGATGACCATCGAGGTCGGCGAGGCGCCCTATCGCGCCAACGGCTTCAGCGGGACCAGCGACATCGCCTTCGGCAGCAACGGCCACCTCTACATCACCGACGGCTACGGCAACGCGCGGGTCCTGGAATACTCCGCCGAGGGCCGGCGGCTGCGCCAGTGGGGCGAGCCCGGGACCGGCCCCGGCCAGTTCCGCCTGCCGCACGCCATCCAGATCGGACAGGACGGCGTGATCTATGTGGCCGACCGCGAGAACGGCCGCATCCAGAAGTTCGACATGGACGGCAAGACCTTGGGCGAGATCGGCCCCCTC
>JAFEDM010000036.1 GCA_018241625.1 Pseudomonadota bacterium
ATACAAGACCCTGGTCGACGCCTGGATGGCCGGCGACATCAAGGCGCTGGACCACGAGGCCCTGGCCCCCCTGCGCGACGCCTCGCCCGACCTCTTCAAGCGGCTGGTCACCGACCGCAACATCCGCTGGACCCACGTGCTGGACGAACGGATGAAGGGCCACGGCCGCACCGTCGTGGTGGTGGGCGTGGGCCACCTGATCGGCCCCGGCGGGGTGCCGGCCCGCCTGCGCGCCCTTGGCTATTCGGTCACGGGGCCTTAGACGCGGAACCGGACCCAGCCGGAGACGCGCTATGAGCTACGAGACCCTGATCGTCGAAAGCCCGCAGCCGGGCGTCACCCTGATCAAGCTGAACCGGCCGGAGGCGCTGAACGCGCTGAACAGCCAGCTGCTCGGCGAACTGGGCGCGGCCCTGGACGCGGCCGAGGCCGACGCCGCCGTCCGCTGCCTGGTGCTCACCGGCTCCGAGCGCGCCTTCGCCGCCGGCGCCGACATCAAGGAGATGTCGGACAAGTCCTACGCCCAGATGTTCGTCAGCGACTTCTTCGGCCCGGCCGCGCGGCGGATCGAGGCGTGCCGCAAGCCGATCATCGCCGCGGTGGCCGGCTACGCCCTGGGCGGCGGCTGCGAGCTGGCCATGCTCTGCGACTTCATCATCGCCGCCGAGACCGCCAAGTTCGGCCAGCCGGAAATCAATCTGGGCGTCATGCCGGGGATCGGCGGCACCCAGCGCCTGCCCCGCGCCGTCGGCAAGTCCAAGGCCATGGACATGGTCCTGACCGCCCGGATGATGGACGCCGCCGAGGCCGAGCGCGGCGGACTGGTCAGCCGGGTCGTTCCCGCCGACAAGCTGCTGGAAGAGGCGCTGGCCGCCGCCGGCAAGATCGCCGCCCAGTCGCCGCTGGCCGTGGCCATGAACAAGGAACTGGTGAACGCCGCCTTCGAGACCACGCTGTCCACCGGCGTGAGCATGGAACGGCGCCTGTTCCACTCGCTTTTCGCCTTCGCCGACCAGAAGGAAGGCATGGCGGCCTTCGTCGAGAAGCGGAAGCCGGACTTCAAAGGCGAATAGGGGTCGCGAAAACGCCCGGCGCCGCATTGACCCGGAAGCCGCTCTTGCGTATATCCGCGCCTCCGATTTTCACCGCCCGGTTCGCCGGGCGCGTTCGTTTGGAAGAATAGCTCGATATGGCCAACACGCCCGGCTCCAAGAAAGCGGTCCGCAAGATCGCCCGCCGCACCGCCGTCAACACCGCCCGCCGTTCGCGCGTGCGCACCTTCCTGCGCAAGTTCGACGAGGCGGTCACCTCGGGTGATGCCGGCGCCGCCAAGGACGCCTTCGTGAAGGCCCAGTCGGAGCTGATGCGCGCCGTGACCAAGGGCGTCGTCCACAAGAACACCGGCTCGCGGAAGGTCTCGCGCCTGGCCGCCCAGCTGAAGAAGATGTCCGTCGCCTGATCGGCTGACGGACCGTCCGGCGCCGGCCGCGCCTGACGGTCTTCCGGTAGGACCCGGGACCGCGGAATACTCCGCATTCCCCATAGAATTTGAGACTTGAAACGGCGTCCGATCGGGCGCCGTTTTTCGCATCTGGAGCGAGTGGAAAAGCGCCCTGTAGGTGCGACTCCTGCGGCGAATCTTCTCAGATCACGGAGCGTCGAACGCTGTTTCCCTAGGCCCCAAAAGGGCTCTTTGGGTGTCAACGAAAATATCGACCTTGGCCGCGAAGAATCACCCTTGATCGGCCCCGGACCCCCATTAGTGTCAACTCTCCTACAGGCGTCTTGCACTGATCCCGGATCAAAACGGGGCGCCGGCGGAGCGCAAGCGTCCGCCGGATAAGAGCCTGTTTTTGTTTAAATTCTGCGGTTCCGATGCGTGGGGCTCGGGCCCGTGCTGTGGGCAGGACGGGGTTGCAAGGATGATGAGCGGGGGGTTGGCGGGAGCAATGGCGAGCGCACCGGCCGGAGTCGTTTGGACCAAGACTTCACAGGTCCTGAAACGCGAGCTCGGCGAGGCGACCTATGGCTCTTGGCTGGGCCAGGCGGCGCTGCGCGAGACGGGGGACGAGGTGTGCCTGGTGGCCGCCACGGGCGTCGCGCGCGACTGGATTGCGCGGCATGCCTGGCGACGCATTGCGGAGCTGTGGGCGCAGAACGATCCGCTGGGTCGCAGACTCGATCTGAAGTCGCGGCTGGAGGTGGATTCCGACTCCCCGCCGGCCGCTTCCAGCACCGCAAGGGCGTCCGCCGCTCCGGCGGCGCCGGCCCCGGCCACGCCGGAGGTCTATGAGATCGAGGTCGAAACGCCGGCCGCCGCCGCCCGTCAGGGCCGCGCGCTCGGCCTGCAGGAACGCTTCAGCTTCGACAGCTTCGTCTCCGGCCCCTCGAACGAGTTCGCCTTCGCCGTGGCCCGCCGGGTGGCGGCCTGGTCCGACGGCCACTTCAACCCGGTCGTCTTCCACGGCCCCTACGGCTTCGGCAAGACCCACCTGCTGAACGCCGTGGCCTGGGAGGCGATGAAGAACGCGCCCGACAAGCGCGTGGTCTATCTGACCGCGGAGAAGTTCACCTCGACCTTCGTCAAGGCGCTGCAGGACAAGCAGACCGCCGCCTTCAAGGAGGAGCTGCGCAACGCCGACCTGCTGCTGATCGACGACGTCCACTTCGTGGCCGGCAAGACTTCGACGCAGGAGGAACTGTTCCACACCCTGATCGCCCTCGTTGAGGACGGCCGCCGGGTGGTGATGAGCGCCGACCGCCTGCCGACCGAAATCTCGGAGATGGAGCCCCGGCTGCGCAGCCACCTGCAGGCCGGCCTGGTCTGCGGTGTCGAGCCGGCCGACCGCAACCTGCGCCTGGGCATCCTGGAGCGGAAGCTGCAGACCCTGGCCCAGCAGGGCAAGTTCCTGCCGGCCGCCAAGCCCGAGGTGATGCAGTTCCTGGCCGATCGCTTCACCGACAGCGTCCGCGAACTGGAAGGCGCCCTGAACACCCTGGTCGCCCGCGTGGGCGGCGACGTCGCCCGCCTGACCCTGGACGAGGCCCAGTCCATCCTGCGCCCGCACCTGTCGTGCACCGAGCGCAAGGTGACCGTGGACCAGATCCAGAAGACGGTGGCCGAGCACTACGGGCTGAAGCAGGCCGACCTGATCTCCGAGCGCCGCGCCCGCGCGGTCGCCCGGCCGCGCCAGGTCGCCATGTGGCTGGCCAAGCAGATCACCACCCGCTCCCTGCCCGATATCGGCCGCCGCTTCGGCGGGCGCGACCACACCACGGTGTTGCATGCGGTGCGCCGCATCGAGGCGCTGAAGGGTGAGGACGCCGGCATCGCGCGCGACGTGGACGTGCTGCTGCGGAAGCTGCGGGGCTAGGCCTCGGCGCCCGGCGCCAGAGGAAACGCCCCTTCGCCGAAGGCGTAGAGCGCGTCCATCACCGGCTGGAAATCGCGGCCGCGGGCCGTCAGCACATATTCGTCGCGCGGCGGGCGCTCGCTGTAGCGCCGCCGTTCCAGGAAGCCGGCGTCCACCAGCTTGCCCAGCCGGTCGGTCAGGATGTTCGGCGCCACGCCCAGGCTGGTCCGGAATTCGTCGAAACGCGTGCGGCCCAGAAAGGCGTCGCGCAGGATCAGCAGGCTCCAGCCGTCGCCCACGCGCGTCAGGGTGCGGGCCACCGGACAGATGCTGAAGGCGAGCCCAGGATTTCTCATGGACCTCAGATGGGCCAGTTACTTGCAGTTTGCAAGTTACTCGCCACCTAGGCCCCATTGGCGACGCTGAAGCCGCCTGGGAGACCTTACATGACCCAATCCAAATCCCTCGGTGCGGCCCTCGTCACCGGCGCCTCGTCCGGCATCGGCGCGGTCTATGCCGACCGCCTGGCCGCGCGAGGCTACGACCTGATCCTCGCCGCCCGCGACCAGGGCCGGTTGGACAACCTGGCCGCCAACCTTCGCACCGAGCACGGCGTGGCCGTCGAGGTGATCCGCGCGGACCTGACCGACGCCGCCGACGTGGCGCGGCTGGAGGCCAAGATCGCCGCCGACCCGGCCGTCGCCCTGGTGGTCAACAACGCCGGCGCGGCCCTGATGGGCGGGTTCATCGACAACACGCCGGAGAAGATCGACGACCTGATCGCGCTTAACGTCACCGCCGTCACGCGTCTGACCCACGCGGCGACCAGGGCCTTCGTCCCGCGCGGCCGCGGGACCATCGTCAACGTCTCGTCCGTGGTTGGTATCGCCCACGAGTATGGCGCGGCGGTCTATGGCGCGACCAAGGCCTTCGTCACCTACCTGACCCAGGCGGTGGCCCACGAGACCGCGGGCTCAGGCGTCCGGCTGCAGGCGGTCCTGCCCGGCGCCACGCGCACCGAGATCTGGGAACGCTCCGGCCGCAAGCTGGAAGACCTAGACCCGGCCCGAACCATGGATGTCGACGAGCTGGTGGACGCCGCCCTGGCGGGGCTGGACGCCGGCGAGCTGATCACCATCCCGTCTCTGCCCGATCCGGCCGACTGGGCCGGCTATCAGGCCGCGCGGGCCGTCCTGCTGCCCAACATCTCCCACGCCCATCCGGCGGAACGCTATGGCGTGCGGGCGCTCACGCCTGCCTAGGTTTCGGCCTCAACGCGACGCGCGGCCCGGCGGATGCGCGCCGGGCCGCGCGATGGCGTACATTTCCCAGGCATAGGCCTCCAGCAGGCTCCAAGGGTTGTCGCCCTGCTGGTAGAGGCTGAAGTGGGTGCCGCCCGGGACGTAGGTGAAGCGGCTCTTCGCGCCCAGCCCATCCATCACCGCCTGCAACCGGTGCGCGGCGCCATCCAGGTAGAAGCTGTCCGCCGTGCCCACGGCGACGCGGATCTTGCCGTCCAGGTCGGGCTTCAGCCGCGGCCAGTTCGCCTGCAGCAGGTGGGCGATCTCATAGTGGTCGCGCCAATAGGCCAGGACCACCGGGTCCACCTCCCCGGTGTCGCGGTCGAACATCGGCAGAGGCCGCCCGTCAGGGCCGCGCGGCGAGAACACCCAGTCGAATGAGGCCATCTGCCCCCCGGTCGGTCCCATCACCGCCTCCAGCCGCGCGAAGTCCTCCATGCTGGCCAGCACCTTGCCGCCGTCGCGGAACATCGGATGCCTGGCGCCGTCGGAGCCCGCATAGAGGTTCGCGTGCGGGGCATAGAGGTTCGTGCCCAGGAAATCGTGGAAATCGGTCGGGTCGGGCGAGGTGGCCCAGGTCCCGCCGAACGCCTTCGGATAGCGGATCTGGATCCAAAGGCTGGCCCAGCCGCCCGACGAATGGCCGGTGAGGAAGCGGCCGTTCGGCCGGGCGTCCATGCGATAGCGGCGCTCCAGGTCGGGGACCAGCTCCTCGGCGAAGGCCTTGCCCCAGGGGCCGTTGTTGACGCTGTCGGCGAACTCCGTGGTCCCCGTCGGGCCCGAGTAGACCAGGAAGACCCAGATCATCGGCGGCGTGCGTCCGGCGGCCATCGCCGCGTACATGTCGCTGGCGCGGGACACCAGGTCGGTGTCCGCCGCCCCGAAGCCGTGGCTGGAATAGACCGTCGGATAGGTCGCCTTGCCCTTGGGATCATAGCCCGGCGGCGTCACCACCCAGGCCCGCAGGGTGACCGGACGGCCCCAGAAGGCGGTGAGCGCCGGGCTCTGGAAGGTCACGGCGCTGACGTGCGGCTTGCCGGCGGCCAGATCCGCCGCGGCCTGGCCGTGCAGCCACGGCTGGACCCAAGGGTCGGTCGGCCCCACAGCCTTGTCCAAGGTCACCGCCGGCGCCGCGGCGTCGAGCGGCAGGCGCAGCCGCACCGCCGGGCTCACCAGATCGCCTTCCTGCCGGCCGCCGTAGTTGTAGTCGTGGCGCACGTCGAGCGCCGCCTGCACCGCATATTC
>JAFEDM010000370.1 GCA_018241625.1 Pseudomonadota bacterium
GGCCTGACCCCGGACGACATCGACCTGTGGGAGATCAACGAGGCCTTCGCCGTGGTCGCCGAGAAGTTCATCCGCGACCTGAAGTTGGATCGCGAGAAGGTCAATGTGAACGGCGGCGCCATGGCGCTGGGCCATCCGATCGGCGCCACCGGCTCGATCCTTATCGGGACGATCGTGGACGAGCTGGAACGCCGCGACCTGAAGCGCGGCCTGGTGACCATGTGCGCGGCGGGCGGCATGGCGCCGGCGATCATCGTCGAGCGGGTCTAGGCGCCATGCATCTCGACTCCTCGATCACCGCCGTCGTCACCGGCGGCGCCTCGGGCCTGGGCGCGGCGACCGCCCGCCGGCTCGCGGCGCACGGCGTCCGCGTCGCGCTGTTCGACCTCAACGAGGAGCTGGGCGAGGCGCTCGCCAAGGAGATCGGCGGCGTCTTCTGCAAGGTCAACGTCACCTCCAGCGAGGAGGTCGATGCAGCTTTCGCCAAGGCCCGCGCGGCGCTGGGCCAGGAGCGGATCCTCGTGAACTGCGCGGGCGTCGGCGGCGGCGCCAAGACCGTCTCGCGCGACAAGCAGACGGGGGAGATCAAGGAATATCCGCTGGAGAACTTCGAGCGGGTGATCCAGGTCAATCTGATCGGCACCTTCCGCTGCATCACCAAGAGCGCGGCCGGCATGGTCACATTGCCTGTCTTGGAGGACGGCGACCGCGGCGCGATCGTCAACACCGCCTCCGTCGCCGCCGAGGACGGCCAGATCGGTCAGGTGGCCTACACCGCCTCGAAGGCCGGCATCGTCGGCATGACGCTGACCATCGCCCGCGACCTCTCCAGCGAATCCATTCGCGTGAACACCATCCTGCCCGGGATCTTCGACACCCCGCTGCTGGGGCGCGCGCCGGAGCATGTGAAGGCCGCGTTGAGCGCCTCAGTGCCGTTCCCCAAGCGCCTGGGCGCGCCGGAGGAGTACGCCGAGCTGGCCGAGACCATGATCACCAACGGCTATTTCAACGGTGAGGATGTGCGCCTCGACGGCGCGATCCGGATGCAGCCGCGCTAGCGAGGCCCTTGGCCTTCAGAGCGTCACGACGTTCGCCGGCGCAGGTTCGGCGTAAAGGCTGGCCACCAGGTCGGCGCGGCGGTCCAGCGTCGCCCGCTGGTTCACATAGCCCTTGCCGGTGATCTCTCCGCCGTCGATGGAGGGCGGCGCGGTCATGATCGCGAAGCGACCGACGCGGCGCGACGAGCCGCCGGCGGTGGCGTTGAACGCGGCCAGCCGCTCCTTCACGACGGCCGTCAGGGCCGCGATCGGGCTCTCGCCGAGCGTCTGCATCGCCGCCGCCGACGGCCAGATCAACGCGCCGATGAAGGGCTTGTCCTGGCCGGTGATGACCACATCCAAGACGTAGGGGCTGCAGGCGCCACCACGTCGGGCGCAGGGTGCCGACCGAGACCCAGGTGTCGGAGTCCAGCTTGAAGTCCTCGGTCACCCGGCCGTCGAAGACCAGGCCTTGGCCCGGATCGTCAGGGTCGAGAAAAGGGGCGGCGTCGCCCAGGCGATAGAAGCCTTCCTCATCAAAGGCCGTGGCGGTCCTTTCCGGGTCGTTGTGATAGCCGCGGGTCACCGTGGGACCCTTCACCCGCACCTCCAGCTTAGAGCCGTTGGAGCGGCGCCACACGCAGCTGCGCCGAGCCGTTCTATTTCCTCGACGGGCGCCTGGCGAGCTGGCGTCGAAACGCCGCCCTGGCCTTGCGACTGGTGGCGGCCCACGCTGAATCCACGGCCGTCGACGGCGGCTTGGCGGCGCGCCTCACGCGCCGGGAAATCCAGCGCCTCAAGTGGGCGGCCGCCGGAAAGACGGACCAGGAGATCACGCTGATCATGCGGGTCGCGGCGCCGACCGTGCGCTTCCACCTGACCAATGCGTCGCGCAAGCTGCACGCCAGCGGCCGCAGCCAGGCGGTCCATCGCGCGGCCACCCTCGGCTATATCGGCAGAGGCGGGCCCCAGGCCGTCACCATCTGACGGGTCGCCGACGGGAGGCGCCGACTCCGAAGCGCGATCGTTCCTGTTCGGAGAGGCTGCGCTATGATCCCTGCGAGAGGCCCGATGGGAGGATCGACCTTGAGCATTCACAC
>JAFEDM010000371.1 GCA_018241625.1 Pseudomonadota bacterium
ATTGGCCGAGACGACCACCCACTTGCCGTCCGCGCTCCACGCCGCGTCGAGGGCGGCGCGGTTGTTGAACAGGTCCGCGATCGGCGCCGGAGGCGGCGCGGCTCTCTGTTCCGAAACCACGCTCTTCGGGTCGGTGATCGGCCGCGCCGGCCCTGGGACCGCGGCCCAGGCCGCACCCGCCGTCATCGCCAGCGCGCCCGCCACGCACAGTGTCCGGATTTTCCGCATCGGTTTCCCCTCGCCTGCCCACGACAGTTGCGCGCCGGCCGAGCGGAAATTCAAGACCTCAGCGGCGGGAAGCTCCGTGGGCGGACTTGGCTGGCGTGGCCGCGGGCTTGGCCGAGTTCACCGGCGCGCCCTTTTCCTGCGCCTCCATCTTCAGGCCCGCGCAGTTGGCGTCCTTGGCGAGGCCCGGGTCGACGAAGGGCAGCAGCACCGCCAAGGGCGACAGCACCGCGCCCAGCGCAACCGCGCCCGCGCCTTGGGCGATCGCCTGTCCCTTGTGCACGTCGACCTTGGGGCCGAGGATCGGGCCGCTGACCGTGATCGGGGCGACCAGCCGCACCAGCTGGAACTTCTTCGGGTGCCCCTTCACGTTGAAGCCCAGCTGCTCGGTGTCGAGGTTGATGAAGCCGCCGCCGTCGATCAGCACCGGGTCGGTGTCGAGCACCAGCCGGTCGGCCGACAGCACGCCGCCGCGGCCGGTGAAGTGCAGCACGCCGCACCGGATCGGCGTCGTGCTCTGGTCCTTGGAGAACAGCAGACCCAGGCCCTTGATCACGTTGACCCCGGCGAGCTCGGCCAGGCTCTTCTGGATCTCGCCGTGGGGCGCCACGATCATCACCTCGCCGTCGGCGTCGGCCATGGCGTCGTGGACGCTGTCGCCGGTCCCATGCAGCCGGGCGCGGGCCACCACCGCGCCGGTCAGCGGCCTCGCGCCCTGGAAGGTGACCGGGATGAGGTTCTCGAGCCGGGCGTTGGACAGCTTGAGGTCCAGGTCGGTGATGGCGTCGGTCTTGCGGCCATCGAGCTGGACGAAGCCGGTGATCCGCCCTTGCGGCAGATCGAGGACCAGCGGCTCGGCGCGCAACAGGCCGGCGTTCAGCTTCACCCGCGTCGAACCGGCGCGCAGGTCGATCGGAGCGTGGACGATCGCATCGGCCTTGAAGCTGACATCAGCGTCGAGGCCGCGGATCTTGCTGAAGTTCAGGGTCGAGTCCGGGAATATCCGCCGCTGCGCCTGAAGCGCCTTGGCCACGGCGACCTGCTTGGGCGAGGCCACCGGCCCCGTCTTGCGCGCGCCGCCGAACAGGGCGCCGAGGTCCGGGAAGTCGAGCTTGTGCGAACGCAGGTCGGCGTTCAGGAACGGCCGCTTGGCTCCGGTCTGCACCGAAAGCTTGCCGCTGAGATCGCTGCTGCCCACCGTCCCGGCGATGCCGTCGACCCGCCACAGATGGACGTCGCGTGAGAGCCGGGCGCGCAGATTGTAGGGCGGCGTGTTCGGCAGCGGCACCCCGGTCAGGCCGTAGAGGTCGCTGAGGTCCGGCCCCTGGCCTTTGACGTTCATCCAGAAGTTCGAAAGGTCGAAGGGTTTCGGCACAGCGCCTTGCGCGACCACGTGGGTCTCGCCCGCCCGGATATCGGCGTCGAAGGGGTAGGGCCGGTTGCGGTCGATGTTCAGCAGCGGCCCGCCGGTCACCGCCAGGTGGAAGGGCTGGGCGTTCAGGGTGCCTTGTCCCGCCATCTGGAAGCCGCGGTCCGCCTGCCCCAGCTGCTCCTTCGCCTCCATCGTGCCGGTGAAATAGAGCTTCTTGCTGTCGTCCCGGAAATCGATGTGGCCGTCGTCGACGACGAAGCGTCGGATCGGCGGCATGCGCAGCGGTTCGTCCGGCTTGGCGCCGTCCGAGAAATCCCACGTGGTCCGGCCGCCGACGTCGCGATAGAGCGCCAGCCGCGGGCGATCGACCTCCAGCAGCCGCATGTCCAGATGGCCCGTGAACAGCGGGATGAGACGGATCTGCAGGGCGATGCGGTCGATGCTCGCCATGTCGCCCGGGCCGGCCCAGGCCGGCTTGGCCACGTGGATGCCTTCCACCGTGGCGCTGGGCTGCCAGGACAGCAGATGGGCGTGGAGGTTTCCGTCGATGGTCACCTGGCGGTGCATGCGCGCGGAGGCCATCCGCGCCACCGGCCCGCGGAACCAGTTCCAATCCCAGATGGCCGCCAGACCGGCGCTCGCGGCTGCGAGCACGACGAAGGCGCCCGCCGTCCAGGCCCATCGGCGGCGACGTGTGCGGGCCTTCGCGCCCGCGGCGGGCTGTGCAGTCTCAGCAGTCAACCGGTCTCTCCGCGCCGGCCCCCTACCCCAGAGCTTCATGAAACGCACAAATCCCCGATCGGTCCCGCCGGCTAGTGCCGTACGCCGCGGCCGGACACCGCCGCGGCCGCCGTCGCGGCGATGATCTTGAGGTCGAAGCCCAACGACATCCGCTCGGCGTACTCGCGGTCCAGACGCACCTTTTCAGGGATGGGCAGTTCGTCGCGGCCGTTGATCTGCGCCCAGCCGGTGACGCCCGGCCGCAGCCGGTCGACGCCCGCCTCGGTGCGCAGGGCCACCAAGTCGTCCTGGTTGAACAGGGCGGGCCGCGGCCCGACCAAGCTCATGTCGCCGACGAGGACACTCCACAGCTGCGGCAGCTCATCCAGGCTGGTCTTGCGCAGGAACCCGCCGAGCGGCGTCACCCAGGCGCCGGGATCGGCCAACAGGTGCGTGGCCACGTCCGGCGCGCCGGTGCGCATGGTGCGGAACTTCGGCATGGGGAACAGGCGGTTGCCTCGCCCAACCCGCTTCGACCAGTGCAGCGACGGCCCCGGGCTCTCCAGCCGCACGGCCAGCGCGATGGCCAGCATCGGAAGGGCGAGCAGGATCAGGCCCGCGAAACCGCCAGCGATGTCCAAGGCCCGCTTCAACTCTGTTCCCGCCACGCGCGGCGTCGACGCCGCCCGCTGGTTTTAGGCGCTGAGAGGCCGGACCGCCAAGCGGCGGTCAGTCGAGCTTGGGCGTCGTGGCGCGCTTGCGGGGCTTCGCCGCGGCCTCGGCCTCCACGGAGACGTCCGGCTCGACCGCTTCCGGTTCCGGCGCCTCCGGTTCCAGCGCCATGGCCGCGACCAACGGAGAGATCGGCGCGGATTCGCCGCCGACCGGCGCGAGTAGCTCGTCAGCCGCGTCTACGGCCTCCAGGATCGCCGCCGGCGCCTCGTCCAGCGCCCGGTCAAGCGGGCCGGCTGTGGCGGCGACCTCCGCCTCGACAATGGCTTCCGTCGCCGGCTCGGCCACCGTCTCCACCATTTCTTCCACCGAATCGAGGGTCTCGAGGGCCGCGCCCGCCGCCGTCTCGACGGCCGGCAGCGGCAGGACCGCGACCTTCGCGGCCTGGGCTTCGGCCGCGCCGAACATGGCCTCGAGGTTCTCGACACGGGCGAAGCGGGTCATCCACCACCAGGCCGAACCGCTGAGGGCCGCGCCGGCGAATAGGCCCCACAGGGGCGAGGCAAAGCCGACGGGCACTCGCAGCAGGGCTTCCGGCTTGGCGAAGACTTCGGAGTGAGGGGCGTCGGACATGGGGGGCTCCAAGCTGGGCTTTGTGCACTGCAGCATAACACGCCCGCTCGACCGGTTCGTGCGAAACCTCTGTGAATTTACGCTTTGTGATCGGGCGCCGCTTCCCTAGGCGCCCAGGCCATAGACCCTGGCCGCGCCGCCCTCGCCCAGCGCCGCCGCCGTCCAGCCGCAGATCGCCTCCAGCTCCGCCGCGAAATCGCCGGGCGGGTTCAGCAGCACCCGGGCGCAGCCGTTCATCTTCAGCGGATCGGTGAGCGGCCGCATCCGCGTCTCGGCGACCAGCAGGGGCGCGTCCACCTCGTCCTCCAGGTCGCGCAGGAAGGCGTCGAAGGTCTCCAGGTCCTTGAGCGGCAGCCAGACCAGCGCCGCCGCCGCGCGGTTGCGCCGCCGCACACCCGCTAGGGTCTCGACGATGCGGCCGTAGTCGCCGGCTTGCTCGAAGGGCGGATCGATCAGCACCAGCGCCGCCCCCGAAGCCGGAACCTCCGCCACGGCGGCCGCATAGCCGTCGGCGCAGGCGGTCCGGACGCCCGCGCGTCCCCTCAACGCCTCGCGCAGCGCCGCGTGCTCTTCCGGCCTGAGCTCGCAGGCGAGGTAGCTGTCGCCTTTGCGCAACGCCTCGGCGATGAGCCAGGGCGAGCCGGGATAGCGCCGCGGCGCGCCGCCGCCATTCAGCCTGCGCACCGCCGCCGTCAGTGGCTCGAATTCAGCCGGCGCATCCTTCGCCGCCAGCAGCCGGACGATCCCCGCCTCGGCCTCCCCAGACTTCCGCGCCTCCGGGCCCGCCAGGTCGTAGAGACCGCGCCCGGCATGGGTGTCGATAACCGCCAGCGGCGCCGACCCCGTCGGCCGGCGCGCCAGCCAGCGCAGCAGGGCGGCGTGCTTCACCAGGTCGGCGAAGTTGCCGGCGTGAAAGGCGTGGCGGTAGTTCAAAGGACAGGCTCCGGAACCGGCCTCGCGCATAGCACGTTGGCGAAACCTCGGTGGAGGCGGATTTCTTGGCCCGGGACAGGCATCATGGCGACGAGGCGACGGTCCCTGTCGAGGACCTGGCGGCGGCGCGTCTGAGCTACGCCAATGACCACGACGCCGGGATCCGGCGCCGGAAGGCGGGTTCCGGCTTCGACTATCTGGACGCGGACGGGAAGCCGATCACCGACGAGCCGACCCTCGACCGCATCCGCGCGCTCGTCATCCCGCCGGCCTGGACCGATGTCTGGATCGCCCCCAGCGCGCGGGCGCACATCCAGGCCACCGGCCGCGACGCCCGTGGGCGCAAGCAATACCGCTACCACGCCCGCTGGCGGCAGGTGCGCGACGCCCACAAATACGACCGCGTCATCGCCTTCGGCCGCGCCCTGCCGCGGCTGCGGGCGCGGGTGGAGCGCGACCTCGCGCGCCACGGCCTGCCGCGCGAAAAGGTGCTGGCGGCGGTGATCCGGGTGATGGAGATCACCCTGATCCGCGTGGGCAACGAGGAATACGCCAAGGCCAACAAAAGCTTCGGCCTCACCACCCTGCGCGGCCGCCATGCCAGGATCGGCGCCACTACCGCGGTGTTCGAGTTCCGCGGCAAGAGCGGCAAGGTCCACACCACCGGCTTCAGCGATCGGCGCCTCGCGCGCATCCTCAAGGCCTGCCAGGAGCTGCCCGGCCAGCGGCTGTTCCAGTACCTGGACGCCGACGGTCACCGCCACGCGATCGAGAGCGCCGACGTCAACGCCTATATCCGCGACGCCATGGGCGAGGACTTCTCGGCCAAGGATTTCCGCACCTGGGCCGGGACCCTGGCCGCCGCGCAATTGCTGGCGGACGCCGAAGGCGACGCGACCAAGGCCCGCGTCACCGCCTGCGTGAAGGCCGTCGCCGGCGTGCTCGGCAATACGCCGGCCGTCTGCCGCGCCGCCTATATCCATCCGGACATCCTGGCGGCTTATGAAGCCGGCGGCCTCGATCTCAGACCCGCCGCCGGCGATCGCGCGTTCGAACTTTCGGTGCTGAAGTTCCTCGAGCGCGCGCGGGCCAGAACCCTGCGCAAGGCCGCCTAGCCTTCCGTCACGTCCGCCGCCTAAGCTCCTCCTGAAACCCTCGGGAGGTCTTGCCCATGCTGCCCCAGCGTCTGCGCTTCGGCGCCTTCATCGCGCCTTTCCACCCCATCGACGAGAACCCGACCCTGGCCATCCAGCGGGACCTGGAGCTTGTCCAGTGGATGGACCAGCTGGGCTTCGACGAGGCCTGGATCGGCGAGCATCACTCCGCCGCCTACGAGCTGATCGCCAGCCCGGAGGTGTTCATCGCCGCCGCGGCCGAGCGGACCAAGCACATCCGCCTGGGCACCGGCGTCTCGTCCCTGCCCTACCACCATCCGCTGATGCTGGCCGACCGGATCAACCAGCTGGACCACATGACCCGTGGCCGGGTGATGTTCGGAGTCGGCCCCGGCGCCCTGGTCTCCGACGCCTTCATGATGGGCATCCCCGTCGCCAAGCAGCGCGACCGGATGGACGAGGCGCTGGGCGTGCTGGTCCGCCTGCTGCGCGGCGAAGAGGTGACGCACAAGTCCGACTGGTTCGAGCTGGCCAACGCGCGCCTGCAGATGACGCCCTATTCGCGGCCCAGCGTGGAGATCGCGGTCGCCAGCCAGGTCTCGCCCACCGGCTCGCGCGCCGCCGGCCGCCACGGCCTGGGCCTGCTGTCCCTGGGCGCGACCTCGGCGGGCGGCTTCAACGCCCTGCGCTCGAACTGGGCGATCGCCGAGGAGCAGGCGGCCGAACATGGCCATGTCATGGACCGCAACGCCTGGCGCCTGGTCGGGCCCATGCACATCGCCGAGACCCGCGAGCAGGCGATGGAGGACATCCGCTTCGGCCTCGACAAGTGGATCTACTATTTCCGCGAGATCGCCAACCTGCCGATCGTCCCGGAGGGCGACGACCCGGTGAAGGCCATGGTCGAGACGGGGCTGGCGGTGATCGGCACCCCTGACGACGCCGCCGAGCGCCTGCAACAACTGGTCGACCAGTCCGACGGCGGCTTCGGCGCATTCCTGCTGATGGCGCACAACTGGGCCAACTGGGACGCCACCCGCAAGTCCTATGAGCTGATGGCCCGCTACGTCTTCCCGAAGTTCCAGAACCTCAACGACAACCGCCACGCCTCTATGAGCTGGGTCGGCGCCAACAAGGAGGCCTTTACCACCGAGGTGCGCGGAGCGGTGGGCGCGCGGATCGTCCAGCACATGATGGAGAAGGGCGCCGACAACATCCGCCCCGAGATCGTGCAGATGATCACCGGCGCGATGGGTCAGGACCCGCCGAAGGAAGGCTAGCGGCGATAGGAGAAGCCCACCCGCACGGTCCGAGGTTCGCTCCAGCTATCGGTGAAGTCAGCGGTCTTGCCGGTCGAGATGTGCGCGTCGGCGATGTTGTCGATGGCCAGGTACAGTTCCTCGCCCGGCCCGAGGCTCCAGGCCGCGCGGCCGTCCCATTCGGCGCCCGGCGGCAGGCGGCGCGTGTTCTGGTCGTCGTCGAACTGCTCAGAAACGAAGCGCACCGAGGACGAGAGCGTCAGCTTGTCCATCGCCCGCCAGTCGAGGCCGGTCGTCACCACCCAGGCCGGGGTCTGCGCCGGCTTCAGTCCGGTCAGCTGCGGCGCGGCGCTCTTACCGTCGACGCGGGCGTGGGTGTAGGAAAAGGCCGCCCGCCAGGAGAGCGCGGTGAAGATCTCGCCATTGGCGTCTCCTTCCAGGCCCCAGGCGTCGATCTGCCCCGCGTTCTGCCGCTGGCGCAGGGTGCCGCCCGCCGGGATGAAGCCCGCGATCGGCAGGGCCGCGAAGGTCCCGGGCCCGATGCCGATGGTGACGTTGGTCACCGGGTCCTTCAGCTCGTTATAGAAGACCGTGCCCTGCCAGTTGAACCGGGCGCCGGCGAACTGGTCGCCGCCGATCCCGACTTCGACGCCGTCCAGCTTCTCGGGCCGCAGCAGCGGGTTGGCCTCGGTCACGTCGTTGCCGACCCGGAAGGGGCGGTGCAGCTCATTCAGCGTCGGCGCGCGGAAGCCGGCGTAGGCCGCCGCCCGCAGCCACAGGTCGTCGTCCACCGAATAGCGCACGCCGAGCCGTCCGGTGGGCACCGTGCCCGAGGCGTTCGGCGACGGGTTGTTCAGGGTGACGGCGCCGGTCGAGAGCAGGAACTCCTTCCGCTGGGCGTCCTTGGAAGTCCACTGGTCGATCCGGGCGCCGCCGGTCACCAGCCAGGGGCCGCTCGCATAGTCCGCATCGAGGTAGACGCCGCCGACGAAGGTCTGGCCGCCGGCCTCGCGCCCCATGGTGAACTGGCCGTTGGCGACCTTGAACAGCTCATGGTCGGTGCCCATCGCCCAGCGCGCATCCGCGCCCAGCTCCCATGACACGTCGCCCTGGCGCCCCTGCCATGCGGCGTTCAGGCCGTAGCCTTGAGCCGGAGTGGAGAATTCGTTGTTGGCCGGCGTGGTTGTGGCGCGGTTCGCGGCCACGGAGACCGAGCTGTTGGCCAGGTCGCTGCCGCGCGCCCAGGCCTGGAGCCGCCAGCCGCCGATGCCGTCGCCGGCCGGCTGGGCCAGGGTCAGGGTCTCGGCGTCGCCCTTGGCGGTGGATCGCGCTCCGGCCAGGCCCGCGCCGCGGCGCTCCTCGAACACCTCCATGCGAAGCGCCGCCTGCACCGTGCCGAAGCTGTGCTGGATGCGCACCGCGGCGTTGGCGTCTTCCAGGTCCAGCGGCGTGTCGGCCGCGCCGCGCGAGGGCCCGCGCACCGGCGTGTAGCCGTTGTTGCTCTCGCCGGAAACGGTGAGCAGCACATCCTTCGTGCCGCCGCTGACCGCCGCGCGATAGGCCTGCCGCTCGCCAACCGAGGCGTCGAACGCGCCCAGGCCGTCGCGCGCCGCCCGTTCCTGCAGGTTGATCACCCCCGTCAGCGCGCCCGCACCATAGGGCCCGGCCCCCGCGCCACGCACGATCGTGGCGCCCTCGATCCCTTCCGACGGCAGCGCGCTCCAGATCACCCAGCCGCCAAACGGGTCGTTGACCGGCGCGCCATCCAGGGTGACGAGGGCGCGGCCCGCGCCGGAGCCCGCGATCTCGCGCAGCGAGACCCCCTGGGTCGTCGGGTTGGCCGACAGCGAAGTGGTGCGGCGGAACAGCGAGACGCCGGGCGCGCTTTCCAGCGCCTGGTCCAGCCGCGGGGTCTCCTTCAGCACCTCAGGCGCGATCTGCACGGCGCTGAACACCGCCTCGCCGCCCAGCGGCTTCAGGCGGGGCGGATAGACGACAACGGCTTCCACGGTGTTGGGCGGCGGCGGCGCGGCGTCGACCATTGTTGCCTCCCCATAGCCCCATACTGGGCTTTCGACGGGCTTAGCGCTATCCAGCGTCGATGGACAGCGCAACAGCCAAGGTCGCCCTGGTCACCGGCGCGGGCAGCGGTATCGGCCGAGCTGTGGCCCTGGCGCTACTCGCCGATGGGTGGCAGGTGGCGCTCGCGGGCCGACGGGCCGATCGGCTGGAGGAAACCGCGGCCCTGGCCGGCGAAGCGGCCGCGCGCGCCCTGCCCCATGCCGCCGACGTCGCCGACCCGGCCTCCGTCGCGGCCCTGTTCGAGGCGACCAAGGCGCGCTTCGGCCGCCTGGACCTGCTGTTCAACAACGCCGGGACCGGCGCGCCGCCCGTGCCGCTGGAGGACCTGTCGGTCGATCAGTGGAAGCGGGTGGTCGACATCAACCTCACCGGCGTCTTCCTCTGCACCCAGGGCGCGTTCCGGCTGATGAAGGACCAGGACCCGCGGGGCGGACGGATCATCAACAACGGCTCGATCTCGGCGCACGTCCCGCGCCCGCGGTCGGTCGCCTACACCGCCACCAAGCATGCGATCACCGGCCTCACCCGCTCCACATCTCTGGACGGCCGGGCTTACGGCATCGCCTGCGGCCAGATCGACATCGGCAACGCCGCGACCGAGATGACCCAGCGGATGAGCCAGGGCGTCCTGCAGGCGGACGGTTCGATCGCGCCCGAGCCCGTCATGGACGTCGCCGCCGTGGCCGAGGCGGTCCGCTACATGGCCGGCCTGCCGCTCGACGCCAACGTCCAATTCATGACCGTGATGGCCACCGACATGCCCTTCATCGGGCGCGGCTAGGCGCCGCCTGCTGACGATTTGTGCATCGCAGTATTTCTATCCCGCGATGCAGCAATATTTCGATTGATCGGTACGGAACACGCGATAGCGTCCGATCACAGGCGCACGAGCGGACCGTCAGTATCCCGCCGACGCCAAGAGGAACGCCGGCAAGGGGTTGGCATCAACTCCATCCGGACCAAGCACATGAACCGTATCGTGATCCTGGCGGCCGCGGCCGCCGCCCTCGTCGCCGGCTCGGCCAGCGCCGAAGTCATCCGCATCTCCACTGTCGGCAAGTCGCCTGAACAGGTGAAGGCCGAAGTGCACAAGGCCGCGCAGAAGGCCTGTCAGGCCGAGCTGCCGGGCTACGCGTTCCGCATCGACGAGGCGCGCGCCTGCGTGGATCACACCGAGCGGGACACCTTTGCCCGCGCCCAGACCTCGGTCGCGACGGTCGCCGCGCGCTAGGCGCCGCTAGTCGGCGAACTGCGGAGCGCGCTTCTGCAGGTTCGCCATCACCGCCTCGACCTGGTTGGCCGAGCCGATCAGCGCGCCCTGCTCCTGGCTTTCGGCCATCAGGATGGCGGGCTGGTCGGCCTCGGCCGCCAGGTTGAGGAGGCGCTTGCCGGCGCGGATGGCCTCGGGGTTCTTGCCCGCGATCTCCGCCGCCATGGCCAGGGCGTCCGCGCGCGGATCGGCGCAGACCCGCGTCGCCAGGCCCATGGCGACCGCCTCCTCGCCGCCGAAGATCCGGCCGGTGAAGGTCAGCTCCCGGGCCACGTCGTCGCGCACCAGGCCGCGCATCAGCACGATGCCGGCCATGTCGGGCACCAGGCCCCATTTGATCTCCAGCACCGCCAGCTTCACGTCGGCGGTCACCAGGCGGATGTCGCAGCCCAGCGCCAGCTGAAATCCGCCGCCGAACGCCACCCCGTGGATCGCCCCGATCACCGGCACGGGGATTTCGCGCCAGACCATGCAGGCCTGCTGGGCGTGGTTCGCGCCGCCCGGCGTGCGCTTCGTGGTGACCAGCGCCTCCGAGGACCGGCGGCCCTCGCCAGACGCCATCTGCGCGAAGTTGCCCATGTCCAGCCCCGCGCAGAAGGCGCGGCCCTCGCCGGACAACACCACCGCGCGGACGCCCTTCTCGGTCTTCAGCCGCTCGCCGGTCTCCACCAGGGCGGCGAACATGGCGTTGTCGAGGGCGTTCATCTTGTCGACGCGCACCAGGCGCACGTCGGCCACGCCGTCCTTGATCTCCACCGTCACCCGGTCGTTCATCGAAACCTCCGCTCTTGTCTCAGGCCGCGCTCACGCCATAGCCGGCGCGCGGGAAATGCACATGGATCAGGTCCAGCTCGCCGGCGTCGCGGGCGATCACGATCCGCTCGGCGTTCAGCGCCACCAGCCGACCCTCGATCGGATCGCGGCCATAGTCGTCGGCGCGCACCGCCACCATGGCGCCGAGCGCCAACCCTGACGGGTCGTTCGGATCGCTGGAGGGCGGGTTGGCCGGCATGGCGACGCGCGCCGCCTCCAGCGCCTCCGCGCCGGCCATCTCCTCCCGCCGGCCGTGGCCGAGAGCCTCCATCCGCGCCCGCCAGCCGATCGTCTTGGTCAGGCCCTCCAGCAGGCCATGCGCGGCCTCCGGCGCGGCGCGGCCCAGCCACCAGATGTTCATATAGGCCGCGATGTCGGCGAGCGACGGCCTTGATCCGCCGAGGAAATCCTGATTGCCCAGGCCGCGCTCGATCCAGGCCGCATGCGCCCGCCACTGCTGGCGCATCGGGCCCGCCACCGCCTTCATGGCCTCGACGTCGAAGGGACGGCCGGACAGCTTCTCGCGGTCCTCCCGGAAGGCGGCCGGCACATTGTCGCCGATCTCGCCGAACACCACCGCCACCGTGGTCTGGAAGAACAGCCGGTCGGCCCACAGGTTCACCGCCCAGTCGGCGCCCTTCACCACCGGCGGGCGTGGATGGCGCGCTTCGAGCTCGGCCAGGATCACCTGGGTGTCGCAATAGACGTCGGCGCCGATCTGCATGACCGGGATACGACGATAGCCGCCGGTCAGCGGGGTCAACTCGGGTTTCGGCATGATCACCGGCTGGATCACCGAGCGCCAGGGCAACGCCTTGATGCCCAGCATCACCCGCACTTTCTCGGAGAAGGGCGAGGTGTCGTAGTGGTGCAGGATGATCTCGCTCATAGGGCCCCCGCTCACGTCGCCATCGTCTCCGAGCCGGCCGGCGCATGACGGACCTGGGTCGCCTTGGCGGCCTGGAACGCCGGCCGCGCCTGCAGCCGCGCCCAATAGGCCGCGGTCTGCGGCTTGAACTCCGCCGAAAGCCCCAGCTGGTCGGCCAGCAACAGGGCGTAGCCCACCGAGATGTCCGCCGCCGTGAAGCGCCCCGCGCAAAGGAACTCGTGGGCCTCCATCGCCTTGTCCACGGCCCGCAGGCGCGCCAGGAACCACTTGGCGTAGTCGTCGGCCACCACCTCGGCCTTTCCCGGCTCGAAGCGCCGGTAGCGCAGCACCAGGGTCTGCGGGAAGGTCAGCGTCGCCTCGCCGAAGTGCAGCCAGTTGAGCCAGGCGCCATAGGCCGGATCGCCCGGCTCGACGCTGAGCGGCGTGGGGCCATCCTTCGTCGCCAGGTACTGCACGATGGCGGCGCTTTCGGTCATGAAGGTCTCGCCGTCCTCCAGCGCCGGGATCGTGCCCAGCGGATTGACCGCCATGAATTCCTTGGCCCGGTAGCGCGGCGGGAACGGCATCACCACCAGCTCATAGGGCAGGCCCAGTTCCTCAAGCGCCCAGAGCGGGCGGAACGAGCGGGCGTCGACGCAGTGATAGAGCTTGAGGGTCATCAGCCTTCCCGCTTGCCGTAGACCGGCGGCCGCTTCTCCAGGAAGGCGCGCACGCCCTCCTGGAAGTCGCCGTCCTGACTGGCCAGGATCTGGTTGCGGTCTTCCATGGCGATGGCCGCCTCCAGCCCCTGGGCGTCGATGGCGTGGTTCAGCGCCTCCTTGGTGAGCCGCAGGCCGAGCGGGGTGGCGTGCAGCATGTCGGTCACGAAGCCCCGCGCCTCAAGCTCCAACTGATCCTGCGGCACGATCCGGCTGACTAGGCCCAGCTGATAGGCCCGCTCGGCGTCTATGAAGCGGCCGGTCAGCATGTATTCGGCGGCCACCGACGAGCCCACCATGCGCGGCAGGAAATAGCTCACCCCGATGTCGCAGGCCGACAGCCCGATGCGGATGAAGGCCGCGTTCATCCGCGTGGTCGGGGTGGCGATCCGCACGTCGCTGGCCAGGGCCAGCGCGAAGCCGCCGCCAGCCGCCGCCCCGTTCACGCAGGCCACGATCGGCTGCGGGCAGCGGCGCATGGCGATGACGATCTCGCTGATCTCCCGCTGGCGGGTCAGCCCCGCGCCCACGGAGCCGGACGCCTGCGGGTCGCCGCGCTCCTTCAAATCGAGGCCGGCGCAGAAGGCGTCGCCGGCCCCGCTCAACACCACCACCCGCACGTCGCGCCGCCAATAGAGGCCCACGAAGAAGTCGCGCAGCTCCGTCACCAGGCCGCGCGACAGGGCGTTCAGCCGCCCGGGCCGGTTCATGGTCGCCCAGACGACCTCTCCGTCCTGTCGAAGCTCGAGATCGGACATCAGGCGACGCTCTTCAGCCAGGGGATCAGGATCGCGTTCACCTCCGCCGGCCGCTCCTGCTGGGTCCAGTGGCCGCAATCCTTCAGCACGTGGACGCCCCGCAGGTCGGTCACGTGCTTCTTCATCATCGCGCCGGGGTCGTCGATGCGGCCGAAGCCGTTGAACGCCGGATCCTTGTCGCCGCCGATCAGCAGGGTCGGCATGTCCAGCGTCCGGCCCTTGAACTGCTGCAGCCAGGCGAAGTCGCGCTCGTGGTTGCGGTAGCGGCTGATCGGCCCGAAGAAGCCGGAGCTTTCGAACTGATCCACGTAGTAGTCGAGGTCCTTCGCCGTCAGCCAGGCGGGGAAGACCTCTGGGTCGATCAGGCCGGGCAGCAGCGGCTCTCCGGGCTTCTTGCCCGCGCCCATCCCAGGCGGGCTCTCGGCGCTGGCCCAGTAGTAGAACTTGCGCAGGAAGGTGCGCACGTCGGCCTCAGCCTCGGCTTCCGGCGGCCCAACCCCCTGGAACCAGTCCTGGTAGAAGAAGCGGCCCTTGTCGGTGAAGGCCTCCTTGAAAATCTCGGTGAACGGCCGGGCCGGCACGCCGGAGAAGGCCACGGAGAGGCCCGCCACCGCCTTGATCGCCTCCGGCCGCGACAGCGCCGTGTTCCAGACGATCGGCGCGCCCCAGTCATGGCCCACCAGGATCGCCGGCGCGTCCGGCTGCAGGGCCGCCGCCACGCCCGCCACGTCGGCGGTCAGGCATTCCATGCTGTAGGCCGGCACGTCGCCCGGCTTGTCGGACCCGCCGTAGCCGCGCACGTCGATGGCGGCGGCTGTGAAGCCCGCCTCAGCCACCGGCCCCAACTGGTGGCGCCAGCTGTACCAGCTCTCCGGGAAACCGTGGACCATCAGGACCAGCGGCCCCTCGCCCTGAACGGCCACGCGGATGTGGGCCTGTCCCGCGTCGATGGTCATGAACTCGGGCATTCGCCTCTCTCCCTATGGCGCCATCCTCCCCGGCCCTGACGCGCACG
>JAFEDM010000372.1 GCA_018241625.1 Pseudomonadota bacterium
CTGACCGCGCTCTATCCGGAGGACGCCGAGGATCCGCCCGCGCCGTGGACCGCCGCCGACCTGGCGCGCCGAAAGACCTTCCTGGTGGCTCGGAGCGGCGGCTCAGCCTTGGGCTGCGGCGGCGTCGTCGCGAACGCCGATCATGGGGCCTTCGAGATCGTGCGCATGTACGTCCGTCCCGAGGCCCGCGGGCGCGGGCTCGCCGGCCAAGTGCTGGCCGCGCTGGAGGCCCTGGCGGCGGAACGCGGCGCGCAGTGCTTGCGCCTGCGCTGCGGTCCGCGCCAGCCCGCCGCCGTCGCGCTCTACGAACGCCACGGCTATCGGCCCCGCGCCGCCTTCGCCCAGCACCGCGAGCACCCGACCAACCTGTTCTTCGAGAAGCGGCTGACGCCCTGATCGCGGCGGCGGCCGGAACGCCGGACGTCTCAGCCGATGGGCACGCCGACGATCGCCTTGACGATCAGATGGTCCTCCGGCCGGCCATAGCCCCAGCCGACGCCGAGGTTCAGGTCCCACTTGCCGAAGCCCTTGTCCATCACGAGGAAGACCTGCTGGTCGTTGACGCTGAGCGGTCCCAGCCGTTTGGCGTCGCCGATGGTGTTGTAGCTCTCGACGCCCAGGTCGAAGTCGCTGTCGCCGATCCTGCGGGTGATCATGGTGGCGAGCTGGTAGCCGACCGGGCCCTTGTCCGGACCGCTGACCGCCCAGTCGACGTTGAGGTTCTCCGCCAGGGTCCAGGGGCCCTTGTGCAGGCCCAAGATGCCCTTCAGCTCGGCGTTCCACGGGTTGATGTCCAGGTCGCGGCGCACCTTGCCCAGCTCGAAGTTCACGCCCCAGAAGAGGCCCTCGTCCGCATGAGGGGCGATGTACTTGATGCGGCCCTTCACCCCGCCAATCTCGCCATGCCCGTCGGCGAAGGTCATCAGCGGCAGATAGGCGCCGAGTTCGATGTTGGGGGTGAGCCCGTAGGCCCATTCCGGGGTGATACGCAGCCGGTCCTGCGAGGTCTGTTCGCCCGCGTAGTCGACGTTGGCCAGCCGCCCCTTCAGAACGTCGTTGACGTGGACATCGAGACCGAACTCGTGGGGCTTCAGGAGGTCGTCGATATAGACCTGGATCTCCTCGTCCGCGGCGCGGGCCGGCAAGGCCGCCATGGCGGCCAGGAACCCGCAGACCAGCAGACCGCTACGCTTGCCCATTGCTCTCCCGACGAAGCCGCGCGGAGGCCTACAGCAATTCGCCGGTCTTGGCGCGGCAAACGCGGGGGCGACGCCGATTAGCCGGCCGGCCGTGCGGTGGCGAAGGTGGCCTGGGCCGAGGCCGCGGGCGCCTTGCGGTTCACCTGGAAGGTGAGGCGATAGGTGGCGGCTTCCGGCAGGGCGACGTCGCCCACATAGACCGGCGCGCCCGCCCGCTGATCGTGGCGCAGGTTGACCAGGTTGTCCTCGGTGATGCCCGGGCCATGGAGACCTACCGCCACGCCGGCGTCGTCGATCGCCTTGCCGCTGTGCGCGTCCTGCAGGGCGAGCGATACCTGGTAGTGGTGAGGCGCGGCCGCCGGCGACAGGTTGTAGGCGAACGTCACCCCGTCGGATTGGGCCGAGCGGGCGGTGATGGCGGCCGGCGCGCAGCCGGACACCCCCGTGACGACGACGGCCAGGACGAAGGGAAGGACGGCGCGGCTGCTGATCATGGAAGGCTCCTGAGGCTTGCGGCCCAGCCGAGCGCGACCGCCGCCCTGCGGCTTTGATCTGCGTCAAGCGATCGCCGCCGTCGCCGCCTCAGGCGGCGTTCTCGACCGCCAGCGGCGCGATCTCGACCCCGGCCCACTGGCGATGGATCTCCGCGGCGTGGGCGAGTTCGGTGCCGGCCGCCAGCACGGCGGCGGTGCCGGCGGCGACGCCGTAGCGGAAGGCCTCGAGCCAGGAATGCCCTTCGGCTTGCGCCCAGATCATCCCGCCGAGGAAGCTGTCGCCGGCGCCCACGGTGCTCACGGCCGTCACGGCCGCTCCATGCGCCCGCCAGGCGCCGTCCGCCGTGACGAGAAGGGCGCCGTCCGCGCCCAGGGTCAGGGCCACGGCTTCGACCCGGTTCTCGGCGATCAGCTTGCGGCAGGCGTGGACGAGCGCGGTCTCGTCGAGTGTCGCTCCGGCGTACTCGCGCATCTCGGCCAGGTTCGGCTTGATCAGGTGAACGTGGCCGTCCAGCGCGGCCTTGAGCGGGGCGCCCGAAGCGTCCAGCACGAAGCGCGCCTCATAGCCCTCGGCGATGGCCGCGACCCTTCTGTAGAAGTCGTTGGGAACCCCCGGCGGCAGACTGCCGCTCGCGCAGATCACATCCGGGCGGGTCGGCAGATGGGCCAGGGCCTTGAGGCAGGCCATCCACTCGAGGTCCTGGACGTGGGGCCCCGGCAGGACGAAGCGATATTGCGAGCCGCTGCTCGCCTCGAACACGGTGACGTCCTCTCGCGTTTCGCCGGCGATCGGCAGGGCGACGCTCTCGACGGCTTCACGCGCCACCAGCCGCCGCAGCTGGGCGCCCGCCTCGCCGCCGGCCGGATAGACGGCCACGGCCTCCGCGCCGAGCCGCTTGACCACGCGCGCCACGTTCACCCCGCCGCCGCCTGGATCGCGGCTGCCGCCCTGGCAGCGCATCTTCACGCCAGGGACGATGCGGTCGACGGCGATCGAGACGTCGATCGCCGGGTTCATGGTCAGGGTGGCGATAGTCGGCATGAGGCGCAGGAGACAGCCTTTCGCGGCCGCTCGCCTTGCGCCAGGTCAAACCGGCCCGGCGCTCGCGGCCCGGCCGGCGGGCTTGACCTCGCTCAAGGCGATCATGGCCCGGGCGCCGCAGATTGCGGCCCAGGATTGCCAGAGCCGAGAGGGCGCCGAAATGACCATCAAACACCCCTATGCCGTTCCGACCCAGCTGCCGGCGGACCTGACGCGTGTGCGGGCCTATTGGGAGGGTCTGCTGCGCGGGTCCGCGACCGTGCCGTTCGCGGACGACCTCAATCTGGCGGACCTGCCCGATCTCGCCGACGGCCTGTTCGTGATCGGTGTCTTCGGGCCGCCGGAGCGGTTCCGGTTCGACCTCGTGGGCCGGTCGCTCGCCGCCGACGACGTCGAGGGCCGGTTCCTCGACGAGATCGACCTTCACCGGCCCTTCGAGTTCCTGCGGTCGCAATGTGCGGCCACGGTGGAATGCAGGGCGCCCACGGCCTTCCGCAGCGACGGCGCGGCGATCCCGTACCTAAGGCTGGTCCTGCCGCTGTGGAGCGAGGGCCGGATCTCCATGCTGCTGGGCGCGGTGGACGGCGCCTGAAAGGGGTCGTGGGCAGTCGCCGAGGTTGACGCCGCTCAAGGCGGGCCTGCGACGACGGCGCCCAATTCGCCTCGCCGCAGCCAGGAGGCCGCCATGTCGTCCGTCGACTACATCCGATCCTTCGAGGCCCTCGGGAGCGACGATGTCGCGCTGGTGGGCGGCAAGACCGCCTCCCTCGGCGAACTCCACAAGCTGCTGGCCGGCGGCGCGGTCGCGGTGCCGGAGGGTTTCGCGATCACCGCCGACGCTTATCGCGACGCCCTGACGGCGGCCGGCGCCTGGCATCGGCTTGGCGCCCTGTTCGCAGACCTGGACGTTACGGACGTCAGCGCGCTGGCGATGGCGGCGGCCGAGGCGCGCGACATCGTCTACCGGGCCACGGGCGAGGCGGGGCTCCGCGACCAGATCCTGGCCGCCTACCGGGCGTTGCAGGCGCGTTGCGGGCCGGACCTGCGGGTCGCCGTGCGCAGTTCGGCGACGGCCGAGGACCTTCCGACCGCGAGCTTCGCGGGCCAGCACGAAAGCTTCCTGCATGTCCGCGGCGAGGCGCAGGTGGTCGAGGCGTGCCGCCGCTGCTTCGCCTCGCTCTTTACCGACCGGGCCATCGTCTACCGGCACGACAACGGCTTCGACCAGCTCAAGGTGTTCCTGTCGGTGGCGGTCATGCGGATGATCCACTCCGACGACGCGGCCAGCGGGGTGGTCTTCACCCTCGATACGGAAAGCGGGTTCCGCGACGTGGTGTTCGTCACCGGCGTCTATGGCCTGGGCGAAAGCATCGTCCAAGGCCGGGTCGATCCCGATGAGTTCTACGTCCACAAGCCGACCTTCCGGCAGGGCTTCCGGGCGGTCCTCAGCCACCGGCTGGGCGGCAAGGCGCAACGGCTGGCCTGGCGACCGGGACGGCGCGGCGGCGCGCTCCGCACCTTGAACGTCTCGCGCGCGGATCGGGCCCGCGCCTGCCTGGACGACGCCGAGGTGCTGTCCCTGGCCGAGGTGGCCCTGAAGATCGAGGACCACTATTCGGCGCGGGCGGGTCACCCGATGCCCATGGACATCGAATGGGCGAAGGACGCCGGGGATGGCCGGCTCTATGTGGTGCAGGCCCGTCCCGAGACGGCCGCCTCCCAGCGAACC
>JAFEDM010000373.1 GCA_018241625.1 Pseudomonadota bacterium
AGCGGCTCTATGAGCTGACCAAGGGCAAAGACGTCTACATCACCACCGAGGTCGGCCAGCATCAGATGTGGGCCGCCCAATTCTACCATTTCGAAGAGCCGAACCGCTGGATGACCTCGGGCGGCCTCGGCACCATGGGCTATGGCCTGCCGGCCGCCGTGGGCGTGCAGATGGCCCACCCGAAGTCGCTGGTCATCGACATCGCCGGCGACGCCTCCGTGCAGATGACCATGCAGGAGATGTCTACGGCGGTGCAGTACGACCTGCCGATCAAGATCTTCATCCTCAACAACGAATGGATGGGCATGGTGCGCCAGTGGCAGCAGCTGCTGCACGGCGAGCGCTATTCGCACTCCTATTCCGCCAGCCTGCCGGACTTCGTGAAACTGGCCGAGGCCTATGGCGGCATGGGAATCCGCGCCGAGCACCCGGACGAGCTGGATGACGCCATCCGCGCCATGATCGCCAGCGACAAGCCGGTGCTGTTCGACTGCCGGGTGACCAAGGAGGAGAACTGCTTCCCCATGATCCCCTCCGGCAAGGCGCACAACGAGATGATCATGGCCGAGGAAAGCCGCGACCTCGGCTCGATCATCGACGAGGCCGGCAAGCGGCTGGTCTGAGGTGAGCCGGAGCACGCCGGCCACCCAGGCGCTGGACCGCGCCGGGGTCGCCTATGCGCTTTCGACCTACGTCTACGACCCCGACGCCGAACGTATTGGCCTGGCGGCGGCCGACGCGCTTGGCGTACCGCCCGGCGAGATGTTGAAGACCCTTATCGTCAAGGCCGACGGTAAGCCCGCCTGTGTGGTGCTGGCGTCCGACCGCGAGGTCTCGATGAAAAAGCTGGCCGCCGCGCTCGGCGCCAAGTCCGCCGAGATGGCGCCGGTCGCCGAGGCCGAGCGGATCACCGGCTACCGCGTCGGCGGCGTCAGCCCCATGGGCCAGAAGAGGCGCTTGCCGACCGTGATCGATGCGGCCGCCGCCGCCATCCCCCGGGCTTTCGTCAACGGCGGCCAGCGGGGTCTGCAGGCGCGCCTCGCGCCGGCCGATCTGGTGCGCGTGCTGGGCGCGACAGTGGCCGAGGTGACGGCCTAACTGCGGGGCTTGGTTGATCGGGAGAATCGCAGACCCAAGCCGAACTAGCCCCTACTCCGCCGGCGCCACGGCGCCGGCGACCGGCGCGGACAGGATGGCGCGCAGGCCGGGCTTGTTGTCGCTCCAGGTCATCTCGCCGCTCAGCTGGCGGATCATGGCGTTCATCATCCGGCTGCCGAAGCCTTCGCCCAGGCCGTGCTTGCCGACGCCGTGGTCGGCCACGATCAGCCGCAGCTTGTCGCGGTGCTCCTCCAGGCTGACCTCGATCGGCCCAGGCTTGCCGCCATAGGCGTATTTGCGCGCGTTGATGATCAGCTCGGTCACCACCAAGCCCAGGGTCACGGCGCGGTCGGTGGGGACCAGTATGGGCGCCGCATCGACGCTGACCTTGCCCGCCCATTCGTCGCCCATGGAGGCGGCCATGTCCTCGATCAGCTCCTCCAGATAGCGGCCGAGGTCGACTACCTCGATCTGGTCGGCGCGATAGAGCCGGCGGTGGA
>JAFEDM010000374.1 GCA_018241625.1 Pseudomonadota bacterium
AGGTCGTCGGAATAGATGGACGAGCCGCCGGCGAACGGATTGCCGCCCTGGTCCTTGCCTTCGACGATGTCGCCCTCGGCCTCGATCACCGCCACGGCCGGGCCGGGGCCGCGCTCGCGCGGCACGCGGCTGTGGGCGTAGTCGTCGAAGTCGACGGTCTGGGCGCCGTCGCCGGCCTGTTTCAGCAGTTGCGCCTCGGCCTCGTGGACCTGGCCCACCTTGTCGATCAGGTGATGGGCCAGCGCCTCGTCGGCCAGCCAGGGGCCGCCCTCGATCGCGGCCTTCAGCGCCGCGGGGTCCAGCTTGCGGTCGGTGGCGACCGCGGCCAGGTCGGTGGCGTAGACCGAGCCGATCCACGACAGCTCCGCCTCGCGGTGCGCCGGCGTGTAGTCGTCGTAGAGGTAGCCGTTGACGGCGTTCTTGTACTCGTAGCGCTGCTCGTACTGCGGCTTGATCCCGTACTTGTCGAAGAAGCCCTTGAGGAAGATGTCCTCGTTGGAGATGCCGGTCACCTGGAACGAGGCGCCGGGCTGCATCCAGAGCTCGTCGGCGGCGGCGCCCAGCATATAGGTGGCGGTCACGACGCCGGAGGGATAGAGCCCCTGGCTATGGGCGATCACCGGCTTGCCGGACGTCCGGAAGTGCTTGATCGCCAAGCGCAATTCGTCGGCCAGGCCGGGTTCGACGCCGCCGTCCGGCAGGCGGATGAGCACGCCCTTGATGCGGTCGTCCTTCTCGGCGCGGCGCAGGCCCTCGATGATCGACATGGCCGAGTGGCCGCGCCGCGCCAGCCCCGCGAGCGCGCTCTGCGGCGACTGGTCGGTGAGCGGGTCGCGCAGGTCCAGCTCCAGCACGGTGCGCGAGGGCGTGGGCGCCGGCGCCGCGGCGGCCGCGGCCATGGAGACCAGCACGAACGGCACGCCGATCATGAAGATCAGCAGGCCCGCGAAGACCCCGGCGGCGGTGATCAGGAACTGCTTCATGGGGGTCCGAGGCGGGAGGCGAGGGGAACGACGATTCCCTTCTAAGTCGCAGCCGGCTCGCGCGCATCGGTTTTCGACGAAACGGCGGGCTCCGTCGTCATCCAGCCTCAGTCGTCATCAAGGGGCCGCAGGCGGCGCAGCGAGGCGCTGAGCGCCGGCTTGCGCTTCAGCATCTCGGCGAGGTGCAGCGTGGCCAGCTGATCCAGCAGGTCCTGGCCGGCCGGCGTCAGGCTGAGCTCGACGCTGCGCCGGTCGATGGCCGAGGGGCTGCGCTGGGCGAGGCCGGCCTTGGCGAGGCGGTCGACCAGCTGCACGGCGGCGTGGTGGGTGAGCAGCAGCTCGTCGGCCAGGTCCTTCATGCTCATCGGGCCGGCGGCCGAGTCGTGCGGCGGCCAGGCGGCGATGGCCAGGATGGCCTGGTACTGCTGCTGGGTGACGCCCGCGGCCTTGCTGATCGCCTCGCTGGCGGCCAGGAAGCGCCGCAGCGCGTGGCGAAAGCCCGCGAGGGCCCGGAAACGGTCTGGGTCGAGCGCCATGTGCATACTCTAGGTCGCGCCGCCGGGAAGGCCAGCCATGCATTGAGGCCGATCGCCGTTTGGTCCCGGCTGCCCGGCGGAACGGCTGCGGTCGTTCCGCCGGGCTCCAGAAAGCGCGGTGCGGTAGAGCCGGCGACAGGCGCACCGCCGCTCGACCGGGGCGTGAAACGTTCGGGCCCAAGCCATCAGACCCGAGACGGACCGCGCCGATCCCGCGAACTCACTG
>JAFEDM010000375.1 GCA_018241625.1 Pseudomonadota bacterium
AGAAGATCGCCAGCACGCCTGGCGTGGTGCCGTCCTGCAGCCGGATCGGAGCGGCGATATAGGTCCGCAGATGCGGCGGGCCGTTGACCAGCGGCTCGTCCTTCACCAGCGGATGGACCCGGGCGTCCTCGATCCACAGCATCTCGCCGGTGGCGATGACATGCTCCGCGACGTGGTCGCGCTTGGGCAGGCCCTCGTCGTAGCGGCTGCGCCAGGCGACGCCGTCCTTGACCAGCACGATCAGGCTCTGGGCGCCGCCGAACAGGCCGCGGGCGACCAGGGTGGCGCGGTCGAACACCGCCAGCGACGGCTCAAGGCCGAAGGGCAGGTTGTCGGCCGGTAGGCCGCTCGCGTTCGGCCCGGTTGGGTCCAAGCCAATCCCCACGAAAGGAACGTCGATCTTCGCGCACTATCTGCCAAAGGGATTAATCGAAGGATGCCGCGGGTGAGACCCCTCGCCGCAGCCTCGGTCGCGAGGGGGCCGATGTGCCGAAACGGCACATAAACTGCCGATTCTGCGACGTTTTTGGCCGATTGCGCCGCTATGAGCGGCAATCGCACATTCGAGATTCCCCTCAGTGGCGAGTCGCGTTGCGGCCAAGCTTCGTTGCCCTTATTGGTTGCTTAACCATGATTAGGCGCGACGGTCGCGCTCGGATGGGAGCCGAGGTCAGAAGGGCTTCGGCGCGGAATTGATGGGTTGGGGGATAACTTGAACACTAAGATCAGCACCTTCGTGGGCGCTGCCGCTGTCGCGGCCGGGCTGAGCGCCCTGGCGTTCGCTTCCCCGGCGTCGGCGGTCGAGGCCAATCCGACCTCGCCGTACATCCGGATCGATAGCGCTTCGATGGACACCACCTACAAGGCGCATGTGGGCGTGGATGCGGCGCATGCGGTGGACGCCTACTCGAACGGCGTGACGTTCAACTACCAGAACGCCAATGCGAACGGCACGCTGATCAACTCCACGGTCTACACCCTGTTCGGGTTCTGCGTGGACATCACGCACTCGATCCAGATCAACACCACCCTGAACTACACCTATGCCGACAGCTACAATCCCGTGACCGGCCCGCTGCCGGATCCGCTGCCGACCGATTTCCACGGCGACAACATCAGCACGACCCAGTTGAGCCAGATCACCGCCCTGGTCGACACCGGCTGGCTGCTGCACGAAAGCGAGACCGGCCAGACCTCGTCCTACATCAACAACGTCGAACTGCAGCTGGCCGCGATCCAGGCCGCGATCTGGCACGTCGAAGGCGCCTATGTCTCCATCGACAACGGCTCGGCGACCGCCGGCCACAACGTCGGCAGCGCCATCTCCGGCACTTCGACGATGACCTATCTGCAGTACTATAACGACTACGCCGGCATCAGCGGCGGCAGCTTCCACGACCTGGGCGACGCCAACGACAGCTTCTACACGATCGTCCAGGCGTCCCCGAACTATGACCAGCACCAGGCCTTCGCCATCGGCTGGCCGCTGCCGGGCGTGCCGGAACCGGCGACCTGGGCGATGATGCTGGTGGGCTTCGGCGGCCTGGGCGCGCTGCTGCGCACCCGCCGCCGCCGGATGGCGCTCGCCGCCTGATCCCGGCCGACCACCGACGAACTGCGACGGGGCGCCTTCGGGCGCCCCGTTTGCGTTTGACCCCGCTTTCAACCCCGCGACCGCCGGCCGGACTCAACTCTGGCACGAGCTTTGCGGCTGTCCCCTTCGACACGACCAAGTTGGGACATGAAGGTGGGCAAGATGAGCAAGAAGACGACTTCGGCGATGACCGCCCTGGCGGCCGGCGCCGTGGCGCTGGGCCTCGCGGGCCAGGCGGCCGCCTCGACCGAGATCAAGATCGAAAACACCTCGATGGACACGGCCTACACCGCCACCATCAAGAACAACACGACCCACGCCACTGAGACGGCCTACGCCAACGGCGTGACCTTCACGGTGCAGAACT
>JAFEDM010000376.1 GCA_018241625.1 Pseudomonadota bacterium
CCCTGAAAGCCAACAACTACAAGGACGCCGCGCGCGCCGCCGGCCACGTGACCGACGCGGCCCCGAAGAACCCCGACGGTTGGCACGTCCTGGGCGTGGCCACGGCCGGCGCCAACGACTGGAAGGGCTCGCGCCGGGCCTATGAGAAGATGGTCAAGCTGGCGCCGGACGACGCGGTGGCGCACGCGGGCCTGGGCCTCGCGCTCGCCAACCTCAAGGACCCCAAGGCCCAGGCGGAGGCCGACTGGCTGAAGGCCAAGACCGAGGCCTGCGGCGACTCCTGCCCCGACGCCGCGCGGCTGAAGGCGTTCACCGACACCGTCTCGGCCGCCATGAACCCGCAGGCTGGCGCGCCCAAGCCCAGCGCCCTGCTGGACCGCTCGCTGTTGTTCGGCGGCGCCAAGGCGGGCGATGCGGCCTACGAGCTGGCGGTCGGCCTGATCAACGACCGGCGCTACGACGAGGCCCTGGCGTCGCTGGCCAAGGCCCAGGCGAGCTTCGGCCCGCACCCGGACATCCTGACCTACGAAGGCTACGCCTGGCGCAAGAAGGGCGACTACGCCCGCGCCGAGTCCTTCTACCGTCAGGCGCTGGCCATCGCCCCCAACCACATCGGAGCGACCGAGTATTACGGCGAGCTGAAGGTGGCGAAGGGCGACATCGCCGGCGCCCGGGTCATGCTGGCCAGGCTGGACAGGATCTGCGCGTTCGGCTGCGCCGACGCCGAGGAGCTGCGCCGTTGGATCGACGCCGGCGGCGACCCGCAAGCTCACTAGGGCCGATCGACATTCAGCGGCGCCCCGGGGTTTGCGTTCCCTCCTCCTCGATGGAGGAGGGACAGGGTGGTGGTGTGAGCACGGCCACTGGACAGGCGGAGCATGTGGCGCCGAAGCCGCCCGAGTTCCGGACGCCGCCGCCTCGCGCACACCACCATCCCCGACCCTTCCTCCATCGAGGAGGAAGGGGGATTTCGAGTCGACCGGCGTTGTCGGGGCTCATCGTCGCAAGTCTGGCGGCCGCGAGCGCCTTGGCGGCCTTGGACGACGCGCCCCTGCGCAGCCTGCTATGGGTCGCGACGGGCGCCAGCCCGGAGCGGGCCCTGGGCACGGTCCCGACCGAGTGCCTGAAGATCCCGGCGGACCCGGCGCTCGCCGCGCGCGTCGAGGTCGGCCGCGCCGCCTTCCGGACCCAGGTTCTGCTGGGCGGCCAGGCGGCGCGCGCCGGCATCAATTGCGAGACCTGCCACCGCGCCGGCCGCGCCAACCCGGACTTCCACTTCCCCGGCGTTTCCGGCGCGCCGGGCACGGCCGACGTGACCAACTCGCTGTTCTCGACCCACCGCGACAACGGCATCGACGACCCCAAGCCGATCCCCGACCTCTCAGCCCCGAAGGCCAGGCTCAAGGTCGACCAGGACCCCGGGCAGCAGAAGCTGGAACCCTTCATCCACGGCCTCATCACCGAGGAGTTCGACGGGCCGGAGCCGACGCCCGCGGTGCTCGACGGCCTGGCGTCCTATGTCCGTGCGCTCAACCCGGCCGCCTGCCCGGCCAAGGCGCGCGCACCCCTCACCGTGGCGCTGCTGATGTCCGACGCCCGCCGCGCGCTCAAGGCCGGGCAGGAGCGCGTCCGC
>JAFEDM010000377.1 GCA_018241625.1 Pseudomonadota bacterium
CACCGTCGACGGCGGGACCGGCGGCGCCGACTGGCTGGTGGGCGGCCAGGGCGACGACAGCATCACCGGCCATCACAGCTCGAACCTGATCTACGGCAACCTCGGCGCCGACACCCTACACGGCGGCGACGGCGGCGACGTGATCCGCGGCGGCCAGGGCGACGACGTGATCGTCGGCGGTTCCGGGAACGACTTCATTTCCGGCGACCGGGGCAACGACACCGAAAGCGGCGGCGCCGGCGCCGACACCTTCCATTCCAGCCAGGACGCGGGCGTCGACCGGGTGCTGGACTTCAACCAAGCGGAGGGCGATCGGGTGCAGCTGGATCCCGGCGCCACCTACACCCTGAGCCAGGTGGGATCGGACACCGTCGTCGACATGGGCGGCGGCAACGAGGTGATCCTGGTGGGCGTCACGCTCTCGACGCTGAAGACGGGGTGGATATTCGAGGGCTGAGGTCCTTTCCCCACGGGACGCGGAACGGGGCTTCGCCGCCCTCGAAGTGAATGCGCGAAACCCGCGGTGAGGTTCATAAGGCGCCTGCTGTCAGGCGTTGCAGCGCGCTGAGCCCTGGCGCCGCCGGCAAGGACGGCGGCAATATCGATGCCGTGCAGTGATGAGCATGGGGACCTTTGATGAAGATCGACAAGACGATCGCAGCCGTCGTGACAGGCGGAGCCTCGGGACTCGGCCGTGCGAGCGCCGAAGCGCTGGCCGCCGCCGGGGCCAAGGTCGCTATCTTTGATGTGAATGAGGTCGGCGGCCAGGAAGTGGCCAAGGCCATCGGCGGCCTTTTCTGCAAGGTCGACATCACGTCCGAGGAAAGCGTCGTCCAAGGATACGCCGAAGCGCGCTCGGCGCACGGTCAGGAACGTATCGTGGTTCACTGCGCCGTCGTATCGGGCGGCGGCAAGACCATCTCCTTCGACAAGGAGACCGGTAGCTACAGGCGTAACCCGACCGAGATGATCGCCCGCTCTGCCGAGGGCATCTTCACCGCCAGCTACCGGATCGCGTCACACGGGGCGCTCGGTATGGCCAACGCCGACCCGCTCAACGACGATGGGGAACGTGGCTGCATCATCCTGACATCGTCCGCAGCCTCTCAGGACGGTCAGATCGGTCAGGTCGCTTATGGCGGCGGCAAGGGCGCCGTCAATTCCATGGTCCTGCCGATGGCGCGCGACCTGATGGATTTGGGCATCCGGGTGAACGCGATCCTGCCTGGAATTTTCGCGACGCCGCCGATGCTGGCCGTCAAGGACAGGGCGCCGTCGATCTTCGCGGGACTTGCAGCCTCCGTGCCGTTCCCCAAGCGATTGGGCAATCCGCCCGAGTTTGGAAGCCTGGTCCTGGAACTTGCGCGCAACGGGTACTTCAATGGGCAGTGCATTCGCCTCGATGGCGCAATCCGAATGCCCCCGAGGTAATAGATCGTTCCTCCGATCGCGACACGGAACGTCCGCAATCGACCCATTGCGGACTTTCGCGACCGCCGTAACCTTTGAGGCATGAAGAGTACGTTTTCACGCCTGCTGATTGTCGCGATGCTGCTCTCAGCTGGTTGGAGTGGCGCGTCAGCGAAGGCCGGCGAGGAACAGTGGGCTGCGAGCAGCACCACGTCGATTTCGATCACGGGCGACATCGTGCTCTC
>JAFEDM010000378.1 GCA_018241625.1 Pseudomonadota bacterium
CAGGGTGCAGACGCAGACCCTGTTGTCAGCCAGCACCTTCAGGCTGTCGGCCACCGAGCGGTCGCGCAGGGGCGCGTGGACCGCGTCGGGGTAGGAGGTGCTGGCGGCCAGCTCGCCCGGACCCTTGATGTCGAAGGTGAGCAGCTGGCGGCCGATGGAGACGTGCAACTGCTGGCCGTCGGGCGACAGGCCGATGCCGTTCGGCGCGTTCATGGCGCCCTTCACTTGTCGGATCCCCTTGCCGTCGGCGCGGGCGTAGTAGATCGCGCCGTCGCCGCGCGCCTTGCCGTATTCGCTGATCCACATGCCGCCCTGGCGGTCGAAGACCAGGTCGTCGGGGGCGATCAGTGGCTTGCCCTCGCAGCTGTCGTAGAGGGTGACCGTCTTTCCGGTCCTCAGGTCCAGCTTCTGGATCGAGCCGCCCTTGAAGTCGGCGGGGAGGGCGCCCGGGAAGTTGAACTCACCGCGCTTCGCGAACGAGAAGCGACCGCCGTCGTTGGCGATGTAGAGCGCCTTGTCCGGCCCGATCGCCAGGCCGTTCGGCCCGCCCTCCAGCTGCGCCACCAGCTCGACCTTGCCGGCGGGCGTCAGGCGGCTGATCTGCCTGGCCTCGATCTGGACGAACAGCAGCGAGCCGTCCTTCATCACCACCGGCGCCTCGGGAAAGTGGAGGCCCTCGGCCACCGTGGTCATGGCCAGCGTCGGCGGCGGGAAGCTGATCGGCGCCGGGGCCGGACGCGGCGCGGCGGACGTCTGCGCGCGGGCGAGGCCGGCGGCGGACAAGGCGCCCGCGCCCAGGGTCGCGCCCAGCACGGCGCGGCGGCTGAAGATCATGGCGGGCCTCCCCCGGCGGCTTCTGGCAAGCCTGTTTGTGGTCAGTTGTGATCACAAACCGGGGTGCGATCAACGGCTATCGCCGCGGCGCGGCCGGGGAGGCCGGGGGCGTCAGGCCACGAGCGCAGCCGCACGCCGGCGCCGCAACAGCGCGCCGAGACCGCCGAAACCGGCCAGCATCAGGGCCCAGGTCGCCGGCTCCGGGACCGCGCCGCTCGAGGTGGTCAGGGCCGCCAGGAACGGATTGCCGTTCCCGCCGTCCACCGCCGTGAACGTCACGCTGGTCAGGGTCTCGGCGCCGAAGGCGACGGGCAGGATGATCTGTTGGGCGTCCAGCCGGTCCCCGTCGCCGAAGTCGTGGGTGCCGAAGACGTTGGGGGCGCTGATGTTGAAGGCGGTCGTCGCGTGGTCGCGGACATTGTCGCCCTCGACCAGGTTGTAGACGAAGGTGTCGCCGGCCGAGCCGTGGAAGGTCAGGGCTCCGATATTGCACGGCGCCTCGCCGAACGCGGAGTTGATGATCGAATAGACGCTGGTCACGCCGAACTCGCCGATGGCGATGTCGACGGAGTCGGGCTTTCCGCCGGCCAGCTGCACGATGCCGGTGCCGCCGGCGGGCAGGGCGTTGAGGTTGAAGTCCACGCCGTTGATGGTCAGCGGCCCGCCGTTCGCCGGATAGACCCCGCCGTTGAAATAGGTGTTGAGATTGGCGTCGACGTAGGGCGTCAGGTCGATCTGCGCGGCCGCCGCCGAACCGGCGATCGCGGCCAAAGC
>JAFEDM010000379.1 GCA_018241625.1 Pseudomonadota bacterium
GCCAGGAGACCACCTCGCGGATGAAGCGTCGCGGCCAGGTGAAGAGCCGCATGCTGCCGATCGCTTTCCACGGTGCGGCGCCGGAACCCGGCGCCGAGGTGCTGGCGGGCGAGCTCCGGGCCGGGGTGGTGACCTCGGTCGGCGAGGGCCGGGCCATGGCGCTGATGCGGCTGGACCGCGCAGAAGGCGCGGATCTGACGGTGGACGGCCGGGCCGTGAGCCTGGAACGGCCGGCCTGGTTCGCGGCGGCGCTGGGCGAACCCGCCTAGCGGCCCGACATCACGCCCTTGCCGGGGAAGGCGTCCTTGACGATCTCGCCGCGGTCGACGACCGGCGTGCCCGCCACCAGCACATAGGGAATGCCGGCCGAGGTCAGGATCGGATGGCCGTAGGTCGCGCGGTCGATCACCTTGCCCGGGTCGAACAGGGTCAGGTCCGCGTCGGCGCCCACCTGCACCCGGCCCTTGCGGCGCATGGCCGGCGAGATCTGCTCCAGCCGCCGGGCCGGCAGCAGGGTCATCTTGCCCAGCGCATCCATCAGGCTGAGCGCGTGGCGCTCGCGGACATAGACGCCCAGCACCCGGGCGAAGGTCCCGCTGCCGCGCGGGTGGCCGGCGCCGTTGACGAAAGGCACCGTGTCGGAGGCGATCATCACGCCGGGATGGCCGACCGCCGTGGTGACGGTGGCGTCGGGGATGACGTGCAGGATCACCCAGCCGCCCGGCTGCTCCTTGCGGTACTTCGCGAAGGTCTCGGCGGTCAGCCGCTCGCCGGTCAGCGGCCACTCCAGGTCCTTGAAGTCGCCGCCGTGATGCTGCTGCCAGCCGTCATTGAAGAGGGCGCTGCCGATCAGAGTCGAGCCGGCGTCATAGGGGTAGACCTCGGTGGTGACGTCGACGCCGCGCTTGCGGGCCGCGTCGAACATGTCGAGCACCGGGCTGACGGCGGTGAGCGCCTTGGAGCCCACGTGGCAGACATGGACCGAGGCGCCGGCGGCCGCCGCGTCGGCGACCATCTCCTGCATGGGCGCCATCAGGTTGTCGACGTCGGCCTGGGGCGCGGCGCGCACGTGGACGAAGACCGGCGCGTGCTGGCCGGCGGCGGTCTTCATCAGGCCGAAGACCTCGTCGCGGCTGAGCGCGGGCAGGTATTCGTAGAGCAGGCCCATGCCCAGGCCGCCGGCCTCGAACTCCTGGACGAACAGGGCCGCTTCCTGCGCCCGCTCGGCCGGGGTGAACGGCGTCTCCGCCCACTCGGCCTTGCGCGCCAGGGTGGCCGAGGCGTCGCCGGTGGCGCCCTTGCCGCTGTCGTCCTGCAGGCCGGTCTTGATCTTGATGCGGATGCCCTGGATGCCGACGCTGGCGCCGTAGTTGATCCGCGTCTTGCCCGCCCGCGCCGCATAGAACGGCTGGATCGGATAGACCCCGGCCTCGAGCTCCAGCGAGGTGGTGACGCCGTCGTGCGCCTGCTGGTCGTAGCCGAAGGGGTCCTGGCCGTGGCTGTGCAGGTCGATGAAGCCCGGCGCGACCACCAGGCCCTTGGCGTTGATGGTGCGGGCGCCCGTCAGCGGCGCCTTGGCGATCGCCGCGATCCGGCCGCCCCGGATGCCGACGTTGGCGACGCGGTCGGCGCCGGTCTCTGGGTCCATGA
>JAFEDM010000037.1 GCA_018241625.1 Pseudomonadota bacterium
CGTGAGCGTGATCCGCGACGTCACGTCATAGGCCACATCGCCATAGAGAGCCGCTTCCGAAAGCTGGTCGTGGCGGCGGTAGATCATCCGCGGCGGCCCCCGCGGGATCACGTCCACCAGCAGCGCCTCGTCAATTTCGCTGGAATAGGAGGCGAAGGCGCCGGCCAGCCAGCGCAACGGCCCGGGCGCGTTGGAGGTGAGCAGCGCCTCAGTCTGCCAGAGGTGGATATGCTTGTCCTCGTCGAACGCCTGGCCCCGGAGCGAGCCGCCCGCCAGCCGGAAAGCGCCGGTCGCGTCGTAGCGGGTGTCGAGCGCGTGGTTGATGAAGGCGCTGGTAAGCTTCAGGTCGGCGATCGCGCCGGCGTGGGAGGCGGCGAGGCTATATTCGGTGAAGTCGTTGTCGTGCGGTTCGCGCACCGCCGCGTCGCGGGCCAACGGGCCGTCGACCCCCTGGGTGTACTGGCTGTCGGCGGTGCCGATCGACTGGTGGGCGAACCCGGCCTGCGCTGTCCAGCCGTCCGGCAGATCGGCCAGGGCGGCGATGCGGCCGCCGAAGCGGCGGCTGTAGTTCACGTCCCGAAGGCCCAGGATCGGGTTGTCGATGTAGCCGCCGCGCTCGTCGCTGTAGATCACCGCGCGCACCGCGGCGCGCCCGCCGGCCAGGGGCAGGTTGACCGAACCATCGACGCCGGACGACGGCTCGCCGTGCTGGGTCAGCATGCCCTCGGCGGAGGCCTGGGCCGAAAAGGCGGTCGGGTCCGGCCTGGCGGTGACGATGCGCACGATGCCGCCCATGGAGCCGGAACCATAGAGCGTGCCCTGCGGCCCACGCAGCACCTCCACCTGGTCGACGTCGGCGAGCCGCAGGTCCGGGTCGGGCGCGTTGTAGGTGATCGGCACATCGTCGAGGTAGAGCCCTACCGTCGACTGGGTCTTGCCGGTGAAGGAGCCGTCGGACAGGCCCCGGACGAAGATCTTGTCGCGGCCGGAGCCCAGATTGGTCACCGCCACGCTGACCATCTGCGAGGCGATGTCGTCGAAGCTGGCGCCGCCGAGCCGCTCGATGTCGCGCGTCGACAGCACGCTGACCGCGGAGGCCGTGCGGGTGAGCAGCTCGGGGCGCTTTTCGGCGGTGACCACCAGCTCGTCCAGCCGCGGCGCATCGCCGCCGGTCACTTCGATGCGTTTCGGCGGCGGCGGCGCTACGACCCCTGAGTGGGCGACGACGCGGAAGCTCCGGCTGTCCAGCGTCTCGAAGCCGCAGCCTGCCGGCAGGAGGGCAGCCAGCGCCCGTTCCGGCGGCATCGAGCCGGAAACCGGCCGCGAACGCCCGTCACAGCCCCTGACCGGCAGACCGCCGACCGAGACCCCGCCTTGCACCGCAAACCGAACGAGAGCAGCCTCCAGGGGTTCGGTCGGGAGGCTGAACACTCGCTTTTCGGCGGCCCGCGCCGGGTCCGGCAACGCCACCGCGGCGAGCAAGGCCAAGCCGCTGGCCGAGGCTGCGGCCAACCGGCGTCTTGCAATCCGCGACGTGAGGTGGTTGTCCGTAGACGACGTCATCCAGGCGTGGGCTCCCCGGGGGCGAGGCGACCAGATCAATGCAGAGAAGTCCACTGGCCTTGCTCGATCCCCGTGATGACACACCCTCGCAGGATATTCCGGCCGTTTCCGCCGCCCGCGACGCGTGCCGCGCAAGCTTCGTGAACCGCCTGGCGGCCGCGGAGGTGCATGAGGCTCCCTATTGTCATTGGATCCTGAACGATGTCCTGCCCGCTGAGCTGGCGGCCGAACTGGACGCCCTGCCGTTCGAAGCGCCGGCGCTGGACGGCGTATCCGGCTCGCGCGAAATCCACAACAACACCCGCACCTATGTGGATGCGGCGGCGATCGCCAGCCATCCATCCTGCAAGGCGCTGGCCGAGGCCTTCCAGCATCCCGACACCGTGGCCGCGGTCGAAGAGATCACCGGCGCCGACCTCGACGGCTGCTGCCTGCGCATCGAATACGCCATGGACACCGACGGGTTCTGGCTGCAGCCCCACACCGACCTGGGCGTGAAGAAGTTCACCCTGCTCTACTATCTGGGCCCGGAGGGCCAGCCGGACCTGGGCACCGACGTCTATGCCGACGCCAAGACCTGGTCGCACCGCGCGCCCTTCCTGCCGGGCGGCGCCATGGCCTTCGTGCCCTCCGACGATACCTGGCACGGCTTTGAGCCGCGGCCGATCCCGGTGGTGCGAAAGACGCTGATCGTGAATTACGTGACCGAGGAATGGCGCGCGCGCGAACAGCTCGCCTATCCGGACACGCCGGTCTCCGGTCGCCACGGCGGCTGACCCGTAGGGCCTAGGCCGCGGCTGGCAGGGTGACCACCGCCCGGGTCCCGCCGGGCTGCGACTTCAGCTCCACATCCCCGCCGTGAGCGCGCGCCGTCGAGCGGGCGATGGGCAGGCCCAGGCCGACGCCGCCGTTGTCGAGGTTGCGCGAGGCGTCGGTGCGGTAGAAGGGCTGGAACACCCGCACCAGCTCCTCGTCCGACAGGCCGGGGCCGGGATCGACGATCTCCACCACCGCCGCGGGGCCGTCCTGGCGCACGTGGATCTGCGCCTCGCCGCCGTACTTCAACGCATTGTCGACCAGGTTGGAGAACAGCCGTTGCAGGGCCACCGGGTCGCCGTCCACCGTCACCGGCGCGCCGTCCACGATCTCCACCTGGCCGCCCACCAGGGCCGCGTCGTCCGCCACGCATTCGATCAGCGACAGCAGGTCCAGCTTTTCCCGACGGCGCGGCTGGCCCTCGTCGCGGATGAAGGCCAGCACCCCGCCGATCATCTGCTCCATCTGCTCCACATCCGAGAGCACCGAGGCCTTCAGGTTGGGCGGCGCGGCCTCCAGCTTGAAGCGGATGCGCGCCAGCGGCGTGCGCAGGTCGTGGGAGATGGCGCCCACCATGGCGGTGCGGTCGGAGATGTAGCGTTTCAGCCGCGCCTGCATCTCGTTGAAGGCCTGCGCCGCGGCGCCGACCTCGGCGGGGCCTTTCAGCTGCATCTGCGGCGCGTGCGGGTCGCGGCCCAGGGTCTCGGCCGCCTCGGCGAACCGCTTCAGGGGTGCGGAGATGCGCCGCGAGAACAGGTAGCCGGCCGACGCCACCAGCAGGAAGCCGCCGAGCAGCCAGGCCGAGGCCTGCATTTGCCAGGCCGACGGGAACGGCTCGGGCGTCGAGCGGACCACCGTCCACGACCCGTCGTCCTGCTGCCAGGCGGCGGAGAAGTCGCCGAAGATCGCCATGTCGGGGCCGCCCATGAACCGGCGGCGGCCGGGCCAGGGACGCGGTTGCGCCGGGTCGCGCGGCTCCGCGGCCGGCGGCGGGCCGGCCTGCGGCGGCCGGTCGTC
>JAFEDM010000380.1 GCA_018241625.1 Pseudomonadota bacterium
AGCCGCTCGACCAGCCGCCCGGTGACGCCGTCCACGTCGGTCAGGCCCAGCGACACCAGGACCCGGCCCACCGGCTCGCCGCGCCAGCTCAGCGCCTGGTCGCGCAGGGCGGCGAACTCCGGCCGCACCGGGGCGTACTGCGGGCCCAGCAGCAGGCGCACATGGTCGGGCGTCAGGCCGGTGTAGTCCTCGGCCCGCCGCGCGGGGCCGGAATCCAGCAGCAGGTCCGCGCCCAGCGGCCGGTCGGCCAGGTCGTCGATCACCAGGCAGAGGCGGCCCTTGGCGATGGCCCGGTGGTCGCCCTCGGCCAGGCCGTAGTGGTCGAAGACCACCGCGTCGAACCGTTCGCCGGCCGCGGCCTCCGCGAGGTCGCCGGGCGCGGTGGAGGCGGCCGCCGCGCGCGGCGTCTCCGGCGCGAAGGCGGCCAGCACGGCGTCGACGGCCGGGGCGGCGACGAAGCGGCAGGTCGCGCCCTGGTCGCCCAGCGCGCCCGCCAGGGTCAGCGAGCGCATCACATGGCCGCCGCCCACCTCCGGGCCGGCGTCGACGACGAACAGGATCGCGGGGCCGCTCATGACGCCGTGTCTACGGGAAAGGCGCCTCTCCAGGGAAGGGTTCGCTCGGCCCTAAATGCAAAGGGCCGCCCCGCAGGACGGCCCTCGCATGGTCCGTGATCGCGCGGCGCTAGATGAAGTCGCCGGCTGTGATGTCGTTCAGGCCGCGGCCCTGCAGGATCACCGCGTCGTCGGCCGAGGTGATGTGGCCGTCGGCGGTGGTGTCGGCGAAGACCACCAGGTCGGAACCGACCTTGATGGCGATGTAGTTGTTCGCGTGGGTCTGCAGGTCGGCGTCGGCCTGGGTCACCGCCGCGCCGAAGTTGGCCGCGGTCACCGTGTCGCCGTTGAACAGGCCGCCGGCGGCGCCGAGCGTGCCGATCTTCAGCTGGTCGTGGACCTGCCAGTCGGTGATCACCTCGGCGTTGTTGGTGTTGGCCAGCGACGTGCCGGCGCCGACGATGAAGATGTCGTTGCCGCCGCCGCCGGTCAGGACGTCGTGGCTGTTGACGCCGCCCGCGGTGGCGCCGCCGCCGCTGATGGTGTCGTTGCCGGCCCCGCCGGTGATGGTGTCCGCCCCGGTGCTGAGCGAGATGCTGTCGTTGCCGGCGCCGGAGTCGATCAGCGAGCTCTGGGTGGCCGAGGCGCCCTGGATGGTGTCGTCGCCGTCGCCGCCGGTGATCGCGCCCTGACCCGAGAAGACGATCAGGTCGTTGCCGGCCCCCGTGCTGATGACGTCGCCGCCCGCGCCGGAATGGACGGTGTCGTTGCCGTTGCCGGTGCTGATCGAGTCGCTGCCGCTGGCGCCGGTGGTGATGTTGTTGCCGCCGTTGCCGCCGGTGACGGTGTCGCCGCCCGCGCCCGCGTCGGACGCGGTGTTCGAGCCCTCGCCCAGGTTGATCACGTCGCTGCCGGAGCCCGCGCCGTTGGCGCTCAGGGTGATGGTGTCGTCGCTGGAGCCGCCGGAGATGGTGTTGTGGCCGCCGGTGGCC
>JAFEDM010000381.1 GCA_018241625.1 Pseudomonadota bacterium
CCTGGGACGAGATCTACGCCCTGGTCGAGCCGGGCGAGATGGAGCGGCTGCGCAATGTGGCGCGGAGCACCCGGGCGCGCGGCGAACGCTACTTCGAGGTGGAGTTCCAGTTCCGGCGGCCCGACGGCGAGGCGCGCTGGATGCTGGTGCGCGCCGAAGTCCTGGTAGGCGAGACCGGCCGGATCCGGGGCTTCATCGGGGTCGCGATGGACGTCACGGAGCGCAAGTCGGCCGAGGAGGTGATGACCCTGCTGGCGCGCGAGGTGGACCACCGGGCCAACAACCTGCTGACGGTGGTGCTGGGCACGGTGCAGCTGTCGCAGGCGGAGACGCCGCAGGCGCTGCGCGAGGTGCTGACCGGGCGGATCGCGGCGCTGGGCCGGGCCCACCAGCTGTTGTCCGAGGCGCGCTGGGAAGGCGCGGACCTGCGCCGGCTGGTGGAGGAGGAGCTGCTGGCCTTCAGCCTGGGCGAGGCGGCGCGGGTGAGCCTTTCGGGACCGGAGGTGGCCCTGTCGCCGCCCGCGGCGCAGGCGCTGGCCATGGCGCTGCACGAGCTGGCGACCAACGCGGCCAAGTACGGTTCGCTTTCGAAGCCGCAGGGTCGGGTGAACGTGAGCTGGACACGGACCGGGCAGGGGCCGCTGACCTTACGGTGGGAAGAGCGTGGTGGCCCGCGGGTCGCCAAGCCGTCGCGGCGTGGCCTGGGCACGGCGATGCTGGCCCGCGCCCTGGCCGGGCCGTTACGCGGATCGAGCCGGCTGGAATGGCGGCCGAGCGGCCTGGTCTGCGAACTGGAACTGCCCGGCGAAGCGCTGGAAGCGGCTGGCGCGGCGGCGTGAATTGTTCGCTTTTTGTTCTTGACATCCGCGGGTAATAATTGACTTGACGCAGTAGGCTCCCGCGCCTACCTTAGCGCCATGGAAACGACGCCCTCCATTCCCGAGCCGAAGACTCTCGTTGAAGCGGTCCGGTACTTCGCTGACGCCGAACGCACGCATGACCTGGCGGTCAAGCTGCGCTGGCCGAACGGCGTCCATTGCCCGGCCTGTGGCGTGGTTGGCGAGGTGCGCTATTTCGTGGCGACCTCCAAGAACCGCAAGACCGGCAAGGAAACCCCGCGCCGCCTGTTCGAGTGCAAGGCGCGGAAGGCGGACGGCAAGCTCTGCAAGCGCCAGTTCACGGTGAAGACCGGCTCCATCTTCGAAGACAGCGCCCTTCCGCTGGACGTGTGGTTCGTCGCCATTTGGGCGGTCGCTAACTGCAAGAACGGAATTTCGAGCTACGAGCTGGCCCGCGCGACCGGCGTCTCTCAGAAGTCGGCGTGGTTCATGCTTCACCGCATACGGGTGGCCATGGACGCGGGCGGCCTGACGACCAAGTTCGGCGGCATCGTCGAGAGCGACGAGAGCTACGTGGGCGGCAAGGCCGAGAACATGCACGCCAAGAAGCGCAAGGAGCGCATCACCGGCTCGGCTGCAAACGATAAGACGCCGGTCATGGGGCTGCTCCAGCGCGGCGACGGCACAGTTCACAGCCGGGTCCATGCCCGCGTGATCCGCGACGCCAACAAGAAGAACATTCAGGCCATGGTGCGCGCCAACGTCGAGCCGGGCTCAACGCTGTTCACCGACAGCCTTCTCTCGTACCGGGGCCTGAGCGCCGACTACTTCCACGCCTTCGTGAACCACAGCGTCGAGTACGTGCGCGGCCACGTCCATTCCAACGGGATCGAGAACTTCTGGAGCCTACTGAAGCGCTCCATCAAGGGGACGTACGTTTCGGTCGATCCCCACCACCTTCAGGCGTACGTTGGCGAACAGGTGTTCCGCTTCAACGAGCGGAAGGATGACGACCGTGGGCGCTTCCTGAGCGTTCTAGGGGCGGTTTCCGGCAAGCGCCTGACGTGGAAGGACCTTACGAACCATGACCTCTCGGCCGCCTACTGAAAGCCCCCCCAAGGCCGAGGGAAGCGACGACCCCGAAGCTAAGGTGACGCGTGGAAACTTCGAGGCCCTGGCGAAGGGCCTATTTCGCGTTACGCCCCAAGAGTTCGCTGAAGCGGAGAAGCGCCAGCGGGCCGCCAAAAAGGGCAGCTAGGCAAGCTTGATGTGGTTGGGGCTGCAACCCCACCACGTCGCAACTCGACGCCCGACGCGCCGTGTAGAGCAATCTATACGGAGCGCGCCGTCATGGCCACTGACACCCAAGAATCCATTCGTCTGCACTACCGCATTGAGCGCGACACGGGAGCCCTCATCCTCGTCTGGCCTCCAAGGCCCGGACAAGAGAGCTTTCAAGAAACGGACACTGGAATCCGTCTGTCAGCATCGGCGCTGGAGAATCTACAGGCTCTTTGCAGCGCTCCCGCAACTCCGGAGGTATCAGAACCTCCGTCGTGAATGCATGAACATCGCCAGTGACCTTGAACAAGGCCGTGGCGCCGCAGGTGTCGCA
>JAFEDM010000382.1 GCA_018241625.1 Pseudomonadota bacterium
CCTGCAGCGCCTTGAGGTCGGCGCTGGGCGTCACCTTCACATGGGCCATCATCCCCATGGTCCAGGCGCTGTCGTCATAGGTGCGCAGCTTCGGATCCGGGAACACCTGCTTCTCCAGCAGGATTTTCGCCAGGCGTCCGTAGGGCTGGTCGCGCTTGACGATGTAGGAGCCGGCCGGGAACTTGCCCTCCTTCAGGGTGACCTCGGCGGTCGTCTTGCCGACCTCGATCCCCTGCATCCGGAGCAGGTTCACCACCATGGCGGCCTTGGTCATATCGGCCTGGTCGCCAGGGATCAGGAAGGCGTAGGGCGCGTCCTTCTTGCCCGCCTCAACCGAATTGCGGCTCTTCTTGTAGAAGTTCTCGACGATCAGCTCGGGGTTCTGCGCCACCGCCGTGAGGCCGGTCAGGACGCCGGTCTCCATGTAGTTGGTGTTGTTGCGCATCGACCATTCGACGGTCTTGTAGGGCGGGCTCGGGCGGAACCAGTCGCGCTTGGTCTGGTCGTTGTCGTCGCCACCGCCCTGGCCCGGCCCGCGCACGGGCGAGACGTGGCGCAGCTCGGTCGTCGCGCCTCCGTTGCCGAAGGTCTCGTACATCTTGAAGAGGCCGTTGTGGTTGGTGGACATGAAGCCCACGTAGCCGGGCGACCACTCGTCCACGTAGCCGTGGGTCCAGACCCCCGGCATGCCGTATTTGGTCAGCTGGCTCATCTCGAAGTTGGCGATCCAGGGCATCTCGCCGAACAGGATCGGGTCCAGCGTCGGGTTCTGCGGCGCCTGGCCGGAGAAGGTGTAGAGGAAGGGCACGGACTCATGCAGATCGTGCATCACCGGCGGATGCCAGCCGAGGTAAAAGTCCAATAGATTCCGCGCGCTGAGGCCGGTGTAGTTGATGTCCCGGTTGTTGTCGTGGAAGATGTACTTGCCCCAGTAGGGCGCGCCTGGGACCGCGTTCAGGTCGTCGGTGTCGTCGACCTTGTTGCGCAGATACCAGTCGGCGTAGCGGTCGCGCCCGTCCGGATCGCTGGCCGGGTTGATGCCGACGATGACGTTGTCGCGGATGCGGTTGATCACCGGGCTGTCCTCGGTGACCAGCCGGTAGGCCAGCTCCATCAGCATCTCAGGCGGCCCGGTCTCGGCCGAGTGCAGCCCGCCCAACAGCACGTACATCGGCTTGGTCTTGCCGATCAGCGCCTTGGCCTCGGCCTCCGACAGGCCGCGCGGGTCGGCGAGCTTGCCGAGGTTGGCTCGGTTGGCCTCGACACCCGCGATGTTCGCCTCGTTCGAGATCAGCACCACGACCGTGGGCCGGCCTTCCTCGGTCTTGCCGGTCTCAACGATCTTCACCCGCGGGGATTTGGCCGCCAGCGCCCGGTAGTACTTGAGCAGGTCCGCATAGTGGTCGAGCACCTTGGGCGCGCCGATGTCGTGGCCCAGCACGTCGCGCGGGCTCGGGACCCCGCCCGGCGTCGAGGCCGGCAGGTGGTCGACCAGGGGGCTGGAGAACTCCGGCTTGGTGGTCCAGGCCTTCTGGTGCTCGGCGAAGGTCGGATCCATGGTTTGCTGGGCGACGGCGGGCGAGCCCACGGCGAACGCCAGCGCGGCGGCGCGCGCGAAGAGCTTGGAACGCAGCATACAGAATTCCCCCGACCCGACTTCAGGGTTGCAGGGATAGACCAGTGAGGCGCCGCGTCAAACGTCACAACGAACGTCATCCTCCGGTCAGCCGCAGGCTGATCCGGGGGACCCAAGCTGAGGGGGAGATTCGGGTGGGCGGTATGGGTCCCCCGGACCGCCTCTTCGGGCGACCGGAGGATGACGGGGCTATTGGAGGATAGGTCTAGGCCGCGAAGGCCTCGTCGCAGGCGTCCTTGGGCATATAGGCCAGCAGGGTCGCGGCCTTGGTCGAAAGCTCGGCGCCGTCGTAGGGCGCGCCCTTCTTCTCGATCTCGGTGAGATACTGGCCGAAGTCGATCGCCGCGGTGGTGAGCTTCAGGTCGGCGACGCTCATGCCGCATTTGCGCAACTCGCCCACCTGGGCGTGCATGGCGCGCATGGCCTGCATCGGGTCGGCGCCGACGGCGGCGATGGCCGAGCGCAAGATCTTCAGCGCCTGGGCCAGGCGTTCGCTGTCC
>JAFEDM010000383.1 GCA_018241625.1 Pseudomonadota bacterium
CGATCCGATCGAGTTCCGGATCCTCAACGAACCCGAGGTCGATCCCGAGACCGGCAAGCCCTTCTCGGTGCGCCAGCTGGTCCGCTGCCTGCGCGAGGGCGCCCAGATGTTCGGCTGGGACAACCGCAACCCGGTTCCGGGCCAGGTGCGCGACGGCCGCTGGCGGGTGGGCCTCGGCATGGCCGCCGCCATCCGCGGCAACTTCCTGCTGCCCGCGCGCTGCAGCTTCACGGTCGACGCCATGGGCGTGATCACCGTGCGCCAGGGCATGACCGACATCGGCACCGGCACCTACACCGTCCTGGGCCAGATCGCCGCCGAGACCCTGGGCGTGCCGCTGGGCGACGTGCGGGTCGAGATCGGCGACTCCGAGCTGCCGCCCGCGCCCGGCTCCGGCGGTCAGTTCGGCGCGGCGACCGCCGGTTCGGCCGCGCTCGACGCCGGCATGAACCTGCGCAAGGCGATCACTTCGCTCGCGGTCGCCGACCCGGCCTCGCCGCTCTACGGTGGTCCTTCCGAGCAGATCACCTTCGTCGACGGCGTCATCGCCATCGGCAACCGCTCCGAGCGCCTCGCCGACCTGATCCGCCGCAACCGCCCCGACGGCCTCACCGCCGACGGCGAGATCCGCCCTGCCGCCGACGCCCGCAACTGGAGCCAGCACACCTATGGCGCCCACTTCTGCGAAGTCGGCGTGGACACGGTGACCGGCGAAGTCCGCACCCGGCGCATGCTGGGCGTCTTCGCCGCCGGCCGGATCCTCAACTGGAAGACCGCCCGCTCACAGCTCACCGGCGGCATGATCTGGGGCGTGGCCTCGGCGCTCACCGAAGGCAACGCCATCGATCCGCGCTATGGCTCGCTGATCAACCAGGACCTGGCCAGCTACCTGGTGCCGGTCCAGGCCGACATCGGCGAGCTCGACGCCATCATGCTCGACGAGGTGGACGACAAGGCCAACCCGATGGGCATCAAGGGCGTCGGCGAGCTCGGCATCGCCGGAGCCGGCGCCGCGGTGGCCAACGCCATCTACAACGCCTGCGGCGTGCGGGTTCGCGACTACCCGATCACCCCGGACAAGCTGCTGGCCGCGATCATGGCGGCGGGCGGCTAGGGCCGCTGCCAGACCGTTCGGGAGCCGTAGTCGATGGCGAAGCTCCGGCCCTGAAGCCAGTCCATGCCGATCACGGCCAGAGGCTGGTCGCTGCCGCCCAGGCGGTCGAACACCGGCAGCGGGGCCACGGCGACGGCGCCGGACCCTATACGCCAGGCGCCCACCTCGACCCCCGAGACGGCGTAGGGCCGAAGCTGCAGGTCCGACCCGTCGAGGCCGCTAAGGCTTTTCTCGCCCGCGGCGGGCGCGGGCCGAAGCCCGGCGGCTTTGGCGAAGGCCGGTGAAAAGACGGTGGTCTGGGCGCCCGTATCCAGGAGGCCCCAGCCCATGGTCGAGCCCACCTTCACCGGAAGCAGGATCTTCCAGGGCTGAAGCCAGTTCGACTGGATCGGCGTCCAACCCTTGCCTCTTGGTCTCCTACCGCTCGACCCGAGCTCCAGGCATCCGGGCCTCCGACCCCAGACGATCAGCCGTCCCTCGAACAGGTCGACGCCCGCCAGGCCGACGACATCGACTTTGGTCAAAGGTGGCGCCGGGACGCCGGCTACGCTCAGCCCACGCTTCAGCAAGGCGCCCATGCGAAAGCGGTCAAGGCGATAGAAGCGGATCTCGACCGGGCCGCCCAACCCCTGACCGTGGTCGATCACCGGCTCGGGGGTCAGTCCCAGCCGGCGGACGCTTCGCTCATCGAGCGTCGTGTTGCTCGAGCCGGTGTCGAGAACGAACCGATAGCCGTGGCCGTCGTTGACCGAGGCGCTCACCACCGGGCTGTTTGCATCCCCTCGCGTCACGGCGATGCAGCTTGGCGGACTGCCCGGATCGCCTGCCGCAAACGAGATCAGAGTTTGCGCCGTCGCCCCCGCGAAAGTCGTGGCCGCGAGGACCGCCTTGGCGATCCGCCTGCCTGTTGCGACCTGGCTGACGCGACTCATGCCGACAGCGTGGCGTGGGGAGGCGGCTCCGCCAAGGTTTAGGCCTGCGGAGGCTGGGCCACCGCGGCGAGCTTCGTGCGGCCATGCCAGCCGGCCCTGGCCTGGGCCAGGTGCAGGTCGGCGGCCTTGCCGTCGCCGAACTTCCGTTCCGCCTGGGCCAGCACCGACAGGGTCACGGGGTCCGCCGGCCAGGTCTTCAGCGCAAGCCGGGCCTGCGCCGCCGCCTCGTCCGCCTTGCCCTGCGTCAGCAGCGCCGCCGCATAGCTGCGGCGCACCGGATACCACCAGCCCGGCGGGTCGGAGAGCCGGCCCAGGGTCCGGTCCTGGATCGCCGCGGCGGCGGCGAAGGCCTTGGCGGCGGCCGCCGGCTGGTTCTCCAGCATGGCCGCGCGGCCCGTCAGCACCAGCTTGGCCACGTCCACCATGCCCTTCATCTGCGGGGCGTAGGATTCGGCGGGCTTCAGCTCGTCGGCCGTGATCGAGATGGCGGCCAGCTCACGCCGCACCCCGGCGGCATCGCCCTTGCGGGCAAGAGCCTCGCCCCGCGAATAGCGCCACAACGCCCGCGCCAGGGGCCGGTCGGCGGCGGGTTCCGCCAGCGTCAGCACCTCGTCCGGCGCCGCGTAGCGGCCCTCGGCGAAATAGGCGGTGCCCAGCACGAACTGGTCGAACAGCGGCAGGGCCTTGGTCTTGGCCGCGTGGTCGATCGTGGCCTTCGCCTGCTCCAGCGCCGCCGGCCCGTCGCCGCTCATCAGCGCCGCGCCGGTGGCGAACTGGACGTTGTGCGAGTGGTAGCTCATCGCCCATGGGTCGCCGTCCGGCGTGCGGACCTTGGCGTTCTCGTAGTCCAGCTTCACGGCCTGCTGGTTCGCGCGCACCGCGTCCTCGTAGCGGCCCACGATGTAATAGGTGTGCGACGGCA
>JAFEDM010000384.1 GCA_018241625.1 Pseudomonadota bacterium
AAGGGCGCGTCCACCGTCTTCTTCCGCACCGCCGAGCTGATGACGTTCATGGTCTTCGATTTCCGCGACTGGCCCGGCGGGCGGATGGTGACGCCGACGCTGGCGGGCACCCGTCCGGGCGGCGCGATCTCGGCGGCCTGGGCGGTGATGAACTTCCTGGGCGTGGACGGCTACCGGGCCAAGCACGCCCTGGTGACCGGCGCGCGGGAGACGATCGCCGCGGGCGCCGAGGCCCTGGGCTTCCGCGTTCTGGGCCGGCCGCAACTGGGGCTCCTGGCCTTCACCCGCGACGACGTGGACTGCGTGGCGGTGTGGTCCAAGCTGCGCGAGCGCGGCTGGTTCTCCGGCGTCACCACCGAGCCGAAGAGCCTGCACCTGATGCTGTCGCCGGTGCATGCCCAGGTGGCCGACCAGTACCTCGCCGACCTGGCCTGGGCGCTGAAGGCGGCCGGCGGCGCGGCGCCCGCGGAGGCCCCGCGCTACGCCTGATCCGGGACGCCGCGCTCAGCCCGGCTGGAACAGCTCGACCGAATTGCCCGACGGGTCGTCGAGCAGGATCTCCTTGCCGCCGAGGCCGCTGACGATCTCGTTGCGGAAGTGGACGCCTTCGCCGCGCAGCCGCGCCACGTCGCGCTGGATGTCCGGCGTGTTGAGGACGATGCGGTTCCAGCCGCCCGGCGCCGGCTGGCGGCCATCCGGCATCGGCTGGGACGCGCCGCCCGGCCCCTTGACCGGGCTCAGCAGCAGCTGGACGTCGCCGCGCGACAGGGCCGCAAAATAGGGGCTGGCCCCTTCGACCTTGAAGCCGAGCTTGGCGTAGAAGGCGACCGAGGCCGCCACGTCGTTGACCATGTAGCGGACCCGCACCGCGCCCGGATCGCGGTTCCTGGCGATGGCCGCGGCGTCCTGGGCGTGGGCGGCGCCGTGCGTGGACAGGATCGCCATGGCGAGGGCGATCGCGGACATTCGAAACATGACGGCCTCCTTCAGCGCGCGGGTTGGAACAGTTCGACGAGATTTCCCGAAGGGTCCTCGGCCAGGATCTGCGACCCGCCGGGACCGGAGACGATGTCGTTGCGGAACCGCACGCCTCGGCTCCGCAGGCGTTCGGCCTCGGCGGCGATGTCGTCGACAATGACCTGGAAGCGGTTCCAGCCGCCGGGCTCGGGCTGGCGGCCGTCCGGCATCGGCCGGCCGGCGGAGCTGGCCCGGCCGCTCAGCAGCAGGCGCAAGGGACCCTGCTGCACGGCGCCGAAAGCCGGCGAGGCCATCAGCACCTCGAAGCCGAAGTGACCCGAGTACCAGTCGACCGCCGCCTGCACGTCGTCGACCATGTACCGGACGTGGACCTGGGTCTCGCTCATGGCTTGTCCTTTCAGGCTGGGGTCAGGGCGCCAGCGCGCGCCGCAACAGATGGTCGAGCGCCGCCAGCATGGCCGTGCGATCGGCGCCGCCGGCGACGGCGTCGGCGGCTTCGTGGATGGTGGCGAACAGCAGGCGCGCCATGGCCTCAGGGTCCACCGGCCCGAACGCCCCGGCCTCCTGGCCGGCGCGGATGGCGGCGGCGAACCGCACCGTCGCGTGGTCGGCCTGCGGTCGGCGCCTGGCGAAGTCCGAATGGAACAGCACCTCGCCGACGCCGTGATGGGCCAGGGCGTGATCGACGAAGGCTTGCGCCTGCCGGCTCACTAGGTCCGGCCAGTCGATGGGCCGTTCGACCTCGTTAGGGAGCGGATTGTTGGCGTCGAACCTGGCGATCAGCCGGTCGCGGACCGCCTCGAGCAGGTCGTCCCAGGTCGGGAAGTAGAGGAAGAAGGTGCCCTTCGCGACGCCGGCCTCGCGGGCCACGTCCTCCACGCGCACCTGTGCGCCGTGGGCCTGCAGCAGGCGCTCCGCCGCCTCGACGATCTCCTGCCGGCGCGCCTCGGGCTTGAGGCGCCGCCGCACCGGCTTGTCCATCGGCCGCTCCCTAGTGACCGATGGTCATCAATTACTGACCGAAGGTCAGTGTCAAGGGTGGGTTCACCCTCCCGATGCGCCTATCCACGTTTCGGGATCACCGGCAGCAGGACATGGCTGGGCCGGCCGGCGTCTGCGAAGACGATGTTCCGCGCCACCCGCCGGGTGAGCCCCGTCCCTTCCGCCGCGCCGGTGTTCGGGTTGACGTCGAAGTGCGGGAAGTTGCTGGAGGAGATGTCCAGGCGAATGCGGTGCCCGGCCTTGAACAGGTTGGACGTCGGGAAGGCCGTGACCTTGATCTTGTAGGGCTGGCCGGGCGTCATCAACGACGGATGCTCCCAGCTGTCGCGATAGCGGCAGCGCAGGATGCCGTCGGTGAGGTTGAGCGCGTAGCCGTCCGGATAGTCCGCGCTCGGCGGATAGACGTCGATCAGCTTGATGGTGAAGTCGGTGTCGGGCGCGTCGGAAGCGATCCACAGCTCGGCCTCGATGGCGCCGGTGACCTCGACATCCTCCTTCAGCGGCGGGGTCTGGAAGACCAGCACGTC
>JAFEDM010000385.1 GCA_018241625.1 Pseudomonadota bacterium
CACCGAGTGCTACACTTTGTCCCTACACGGCTGGCTTCCGAGCTGGTCACCTCGGCGATGTTCCGCACCTGGCCCGTCAGGTTGCCGGCCATGAAGTTCACGTTGTCGGTGAGGTCTTTCCAGGCGCCGGTCACGCCTTCCACGCGGGCCTGACCGCCGAGCTTGCCTTCCGTGCCCACTTCGCGGGCCACGCGGGTCACTTCGGAGGAGAAGGCGTTCAGCTGGTCCACCATGATGTTGATGGTGTTCTTCAGCTCCAGGATCTCGCCCTTCACGTCCACGGTGATCTTCTTGGAGAGGTCGCCGCGCGCCACGGCGGTCGTCACCTCGGCGATGTTACGGACCTGGCCGGTCAGGTTGCCGGCCATCTGGTTCACGTTGTCGGTCAGCTCCTTCCAGGCGCCGGTCACGCCCTTCACCTGCGCCTGACCGCCGAGCTTTCCTTCCGTGCCCACTTCGCGGGCCACGCGGGTCACTTCCGAGGAGAAGGCGTTCAGCTGGTCCACCATGGTGTTGATGGTGTTCTTCAGCTCAAGGATCTCGCCCTTCACGTCCACGGTGATCTTGCGCGACAGGTCGCCGTTGGCCACGGCGGTGGTCACCTCGGCGATGTTCCGCACCTGGCCGGTCAGGTTGGCGGCCATGAAGTTCACGTTGTCGGTGAGGTCCTTCCAGGCGCCGGTCACGCCCTTCACCTGGGCCTGGCCGCCCAGCTTGCCCTCGGTGCCCACTTCACGGGCCACGCGGGTCACTTCCGAGGCGAAGGAGCCCAGCTGCCCGGCCATGGTGTTCACCACCTTGCCGATGCGCAGGAACTCGCCGCGAAGGGGCCGCTCCTCGTTTTCCAGGTCCATGGTCTGGGAAAGGTCGCCCTTGGCGACGGCGCCGATAACCCGGGCCATTTCGGCCGTCGGGTGGACCATGTCGGTGATCAGGGTGTTGACCGCATCCACGCCAGCGGCCCAGGAGCCCTGGGCCGCCGGCAACCGGGCGCGGTGGTTGATCTTGCCCTGGCGGCCGACGGTTTCACCCAGCCGCTCGAACTCGCGGGTCATGCGGTCGTTGAGCTCGACCACGTCGTTGAACGCCTCGGCGATCTCGGCGTTGAGCCCCCGGCGCCCGCGCGGCAGGCGCACGGAGAAATCGCCACGCCGGAAGGCGCGCAGCGCCGCCAGCAGCTCGACCGCGTCGATGGCGTCGATGTCCGGCGTCGTCGGGTTTGCGCCGGACTTGGCGGAAGGCGCCGACTTGCGACGGCTCGCCTGGGCGCGCTTGGTCGCGGAGATATCGATGGCGTTCATGGCCTTCCCCCGAAAGGAGTTCGCAGCAGTTGCAGGAGCTCTTCGGGTTCAATCCCTGACGCCTGGCGGATGTTTGTCCGGCGCATGACCCCGAGATGGCCCCCCACCTATCCGCGCAACGCGGCGACGGGTTCCCGGTTCCCTGGGGACGTTCCGAAAACAACCTTTGGTGTAAATCAGGGGGTCGAGATGGGTGAAGGCGTCTTTGGCGGAGCCACGGGCGCGGCGCTGAACGGGCGGGCGCTGTAGAGGTAGAGCGCGCCGAAAGCGATCACGACCAGCGCCAGCGAGGTCAGGAGCACCACCAGGATC
>JAFEDM010000386.1 GCA_018241625.1 Pseudomonadota bacterium
ACTTCGGCACCGGACTGATCCGGTCGATGCATCACGGGACACCCGCTCCGCCGACCGTGGCGCCGCTCGCGACAGCGCCGCCGCCGCAGGTCCAGGGCACGCCTCTGCCAGCCCCGGCGGCGGAGGCGCCTGCAGCGCCCCTCATCGCGTCGCAGCTCCCAGTCGGTCCGCCGACCAGCACGGCGGCGAAGCCTCCCCGGGCGGCCCGGACGTCGGCTGCCCGCCATCTGTCCACGACGCTGAATTGCGCTCGGCCGATCTCCGCCGGTCAACGCATGGTTTGCCGCAGCCCCCCGCTGCGGGTTGAGGATCGCCGCATGGCCCGCGCCTATGCCGCGGCGCTGGCGGCTGGCGCACCGCCGCGGACGCTGCGGCGGGATCAGGCGAAATGGCTGGCCGCCCGTGACGCGGCCGCGCACCGCTCACGGGACGCCGTCGAACGCGTCTATCGCCACCGGATCGAGGCGCTGGAAGCACGGCCTTATCGGGCCTGCGCGGCGGTCTCCGGGGACAAGGCGGGCCTCGCAGGCGTCACCCACTGGCTGCTGTCCGTGCCCCGGCGGATCGTGTCGCCCAGGCCGCGCGCGGACTGCGGCTAGCAGCCGGCGGCCGGTCTCGCGCGGCCGCGCTAGCTCAGCGTGTGGAAGTAGCGGGACTCGCAGCGCTTCCGCAACTTAGGGCGCGACGCTGGGCGGCGGCCCGAAGAAGCCGGTGATCCGGCGGATTTGGCCGTTGGGCGCGAGCTCGTAGAAATCCTGGCCCTGGGTGATGGTCTTGCCGTCGCCGTCCTTCAGGAGCCAGCTGACCCGCATGGCGCCGTGGTGGGTCTGCGGCGCGCTGCACTTGAAGCGGGCGCCCGGCGTCTGCCGCTGGAAGTCGGCGATCACGGTGCTGAGCGCCACCCGGCCCGCGGCATAGGTGGGCGTCGGATCGGCGTAGACGCCATCGGGGGCCAGCACCCGTTCCAGCAGCCGGTCGCGTTCGGTCCGGTCCGTCGTGTTCCAGGCGGCGCAATGGCCGACGACCGCTTCGGCCGGGGTCAGACCTGACGCCGACGGCCTTTCACCGGCCGCAGCGGAAGCGGCCAGGCCGACGGACAGAGCCAGGCCCAGGCCTGGGGCGAACTTCGACATCGGCGACGCACTCCGCTGAACTCGGCGGCGAGCTTGCCCGCAAAGGCTAGGGCTGCAAACACCTTTGGCGCGCCCGGCGCCTGCCTTTTCCGCGTCGCGGCGCGGAGGGTGGCCTACCCTTCCAGATCCAGCGAATACCCCGCCGAACGCACGGTGCGGATCGGGTCGTCGTTGTCGGTGACGCCGAGCGCCTTGCGCAGGCGGCCGATGTGGACGTCGACCGTGCGGGCCTCGACATAGACGTCGGAGCCCCAGACGGCGTCGAGCAACTGCTCGCGGGAGAACACCCGGCCCGGGTGTTGCATCAGGTAGTCGAGCAGGCGGAACTCGGTGGGGCCCAGGTGGATCTCCTGGCCGGCGCGCTTCACCCGGTGGGCGACGCGGTCGATCAAGAGGTCGCCGCGGCGCACGCGATCCTCGGCCAGGCCCGGGCGGATGCGCCGCAGCACC
>JAFEDM010000387.1 GCA_018241625.1 Pseudomonadota bacterium
GATGCTCGCCGGCCGGCCTTGCGCGTCATAGTTGGTGTAGACGTCGTCCGGATAGCCGTAGCCGAGGTTCTGGCTGAAGCTGTAGGCGGCGGTCACCTGGTCCTTGTCGTTCGGCGTCCAGGTGAGGTTCAGCCGGCCGCTGGGGATGCGGCTGATGCGCTTGCCGGTGTCCTGGTCGAAGGTCTTGAGGAACTGGTTGGCGATCGGGTCCAGGCCGTCGCGCTCGTCGGTGACGTGGCTCTTGCTGCGCTGGTAGTTTTCGGACACGGCGGCGGTGACGGCGAGCGTCTTGGAATTGTAGCCGAGGTTCAGGCCCGCCCGCTTCAGCCCTGCGCTGCCCGCCAAGACGTAGGTCGAGCCCGTCCAGCCGCCGCCCCGGCTGGGCTTGGTGATCAGGTTGATAACCCCGCCGGTGCCTTCCGGGTTCAGGGCGGCGGACGGCTCGGTGATCACCTCGACCCGCGCGATCTGGTCGGCGGGGAGCTGCTGCAGGGCGTCGGCGCGGCTCTTGCCCTCGAACATCGGCGAGGGCTTGCCGTCCACCAGGATGGTGACGTTGCTGTCGCCGCGCAGCGACAGGTTCCCCTGGGTGTCCACCTCCACCGCCGGCAGGTTGCGCAGGGCGTCGGCGACCGAGCCGTTCTGCGCCTGCAGGTCCTTGGAGAGGTCGTAGGTCTTCTTGTCGATCGAGACCTGAACCTGCGGGATCGAGCCCGTCACGGTGACTTCCTCGACGGTCTTGATCGCGTCCTTCGCCGGCTTTGCGGGCTTCGCCGCCACGGCGTTGGCCGGTGCAGGCTTGGGCTGGGTTGCGACCGGCGCATCAGCCTGCGCCCGCGCCGCCGACGTGGTCGCCAGGGCCCATCCCACGGCGATCAGGCTTGCCTGCCAGAACTTCGAACTCACGACCGGCGGCTCCCCTGAACACCAAACCAAATCAGACTACAGATGTATTTTGAGACTAACTGCGGCGTCAATCACAGTTGTAATCGATGCGTCCTAGCCCGGCCCGGGGCCACCGCCGCCGCCATAGTCGAAATCCGCCGGCTTCGGCTTCGAGCTTGCGCCGCCGAACCGGTAGTCGAGGCGCAGCTGCACCTGCCGCGACACCGGATAGTCCCGCAGATGCTCCACCAGCGTGGGGGTCACGAGGTCGCGGCGATAGCGGTTTGTCCCCGCCAGGTCCTGCCCGGTGACGGTCAGGCTGATCCGATCGTTGATGGTGTGCCGCCATCCGGCGTTCAGGACGAAATAAGGCGCCTGGACGCCCTGGGCCTGGAGGCGCGCGCCGCCCGCCTGGGCGTTGAGCTGCAGCAGGTCGTCCTTGCGGGCCTGCCAGTTGAGATTGGCCCGGCCGCTGGCGCTGTAGAGCGAACGCTTGCCGAGGCCCGTTTGCAGGGGCCCGGCGTCGATCTGGTTCCAGTAGGGGCTGAGGCTCAGATTGTAGGTGATCGCCGACGTGAGCTTGCCGTTGGTGGTCAGGTCAACGCCCACCGCCTGGCCGCGGCCGAGGTTCCCGAAGCTGTAGAGGAATCCCCCGTTGCCGACGTCGGTGATCAGTTGGGCGGCGTCGTCCTTGAACTGTCGATAGTAGAGCGTCGCCGAATAGCTCGCGCCGCCGCTGTGCTGCTCGTAGCCCAGCTCGTAGGATCGGGTCTGCTTCGGCTTCAGGTCGGGGTTGCCCCTGATGAAGTCCTGGGGCCCCTGGGTCAGCAGCAGGGGGTTCAGCAGAAAGCTGGGCGGGCGCTGGACGCGGACGCTGTAGCTGGCGCTGAGCTTGCGATCGTCGTCCAGCTTGTAGCCCAGATGCAGGGTCGGATAGGCGCTCTGGTAGTGCTGGCTGGGCCGCGCGCCGGAGGTGAGCTGGTTCAGGTCGAACTGGAGGTCTTCGAGCCGCAGGCCGCCCTGGAAATCGAGGTCGCCGAAGGCGTGCTGGTAGGTGGCGTAGACCGCCTGGGCCGTCTGCTTGAACAGGTAGTGGTTGTCGAGGTTCGGCTGGTCCACAAGGGCCGCTTCGCTGGGGCCCAGGAAGATGGCGTAGGGATAGTCGTTGTCCTCGTGCCGCACCTCATAGCCGGCCTTCACGCTGCCGCCGGCCAGTGGCCGGGCGTAGGCGATGCGCAGCTCGCTGTGATGGACGTTGCCGTCGTTGCGGAACAGCTCCAGCGGCGCGGTCTGGCCGACGGGCAGGATGTAGGTGGTGGCGTCCAGGAAGTGGTCGCGGTCGATCGTGGCGTTGTAGACCGCGTCGACGCTCAGGCTCTCGTTCTCGGCGAAGCTGTGCTTCCAGCCGGCCGAGGTGCTGGTTCCGGTCTCCAGGAACCGCCGGTGGCCGTGGAAATCGAAGATCGAGGTCGGCTGGCCGGTGGGGCCATAGTCCGTATAGAAATCGTCCGGGTGGCCGTAGAACAGCAGCTGGGTGTAGCTCACCTCGCCGGTGAACTGGTCCTTGTCGCTGGGCGTGAAGGTGGCGGTGACCCGCGCCGTGGGGCCGCGCTGGAGGTTGCGGCCGATACCTTGGTCGACGGTGTCCAGGAACTGATGGCTGATCGGGTCCAGGCCGTCGCGTTCGTCGGTATTGTGCGACTTGTTACGCTGGTAGTTGCCGCTGAAGGCCGCGGTGACCGCCAAGGTCTTGCTGTTGTAGCCGAGGTTCAGCCCGGCCCGCTTCAGGCCGGCGGTCGAGGCGGTGAAATAGGCCGAGCCGGTCATCCCGGCGCCACGGCTCTTCTTGGTGATCAGGTTGATCACCCCGCCGCTGCCCTCCGGCGTGAGCGCCGCCGAGGGGTTGGTGATCACCTCCACACGCTCGATCTGGTCGGCGGGCAGGTTCTGCAGCGCCGTGGCGCGATCGGCGCCCTCGAACGCCGGCGACGGCTTGCCGTCCACCAGGATGGTGACGTTGGTGTCGCCGCGCACCGACAGGTTGCCCTGCAGGTCCACCTCCACGGCCGGAACATTGCGCAGGGCGTCGGCGATGGAGCCGGTCTGGGCCTGCAGGTCCTTGCTGAGCGTGTAGCTCTTGGCGTCGAGGGTGCTCTTCTCGTCGGGAACCAGGCCGGTGACCGTCACTTCCTCAACGGTCTTGGTCCCGGGATCCGCCTTCGCAGCCGGTTTGGCGGGCGTCTTTTGCGCGGACTTGGCGGCGGCGGCTGGCGCCGGCTTGGCGGGGTCAGGCGCGGCCGGCGAGGAGGCGGACGTCTGCGCGGACGCCGCCGCGGGCAAGAGCGCGAGCGCGAAGCCCAAGAGACAGAAAAGCTTCAACACAATAACCGCCC
>JAFEDM010000388.1 GCA_018241625.1 Pseudomonadota bacterium
ATAGGTGAACCGCGTGCCGGCCACGCCCAGGCCGTCACGCTCGGCCGCCGCCGGCCGCTCGGCGTCGGCCGACAGGAAGACCTCGTAGGGCGCGCCGTGGGACTTCTGGGCGTATAACTGGCCGGAGGAGCCGAAGCTCAGGGTCGCGCTGTGACCGGTGGCGGCCTTGAAGGCGGCGGCGATCTCCCGGGCCGGCTCGGTGAAGTTGGCGGCGACCGCCACCTGGGTTTCCGCCGCGCGGGCGGCGGGCGCGGCAAGCGCCGCCGCCGTCGCGCCCAGGGCGAGGCCGAGCAGCCTTCGGGTGATCATCGCAGCGTCGATCTCGCGTTAGGCAGAAGAGTTACCGAACGATAGACCAGGCCGCGACGACCTAAAAGGCGAACTGCGAGCGCAGCATGACCACGTGGTAGTGCTGGCCGACCTGGACCCCGACCGGGGTCTGGAAGCCGGTCGCCGAGGGCGACAGCCGGTCGATACGCACGTCCTGATAGTCGACCATCAGGCGCACGAAGCTGTTCGGGTACCAGTTCAGGCCGCCGGTCCAGATGCGCTGGTCGCCGCCGCGAACGGCGTCGGCGCCGGGCGCCGAGCCCGCGGCGCCGGCATGGTAGTTCAGGTCGATGTCGGAATAGCGGACCGCTGCCTCCAGCGCGCCCCAGGTCCCGTCCTGCCAGCTGAACGGCCGGTTCACCGGCGGCCCGTCCCAGGCGAAGGTCGCCCCGTTGAACCGCCGCCGCTCGCCGGTGAGGATCCAGGAGCCTTCGACGTACCAGCCCTGGAAGCTGGGGTCGGTGACGCCGCTCGCCGCGTTCGCCCGTTCGATCTTCAGCCGCTCGTACTCGCTTTGCAGGAAGACCGGGCCCGCGCGGCCGGAGAGTTCGAGCCCGACCTCGTCGGCATGGCGCGCATTGATCCCGCCGGTGGAGATCAGCCGCGTGCCGTCCACGCGAAGCTCCGGCCGCTCCTGCAGCGTGATCGGAAAGCGCGCGGTCCCGGCCGGCGTGTCCGGCCCGCCGGCGTCCGCGGGGCGATCGACGTAGCCGCCATGCAGCCCCACCTCCAGGGCGTAGGCGGCGGTCTGCACCGGCAGGAAGGCCACGCGCCCGACCAGGCCCAGCGGGCTGTCGAACGGCTGGCCGATCGCCGAGCCGGTGGAGCCGATCACGCCTACCGTCCGGCCCGTCACCGCGCCGCTGGCGAACCAGCGCTCGCCGGCCGCCCAGA
>JAFEDM010000389.1 GCA_018241625.1 Pseudomonadota bacterium
CCCTGGCGATCCCCATCCGGGCCCGGTGGATGCAGGTTGTCGCGGTCATCGCCATGCTGGCTTCCAACGTGACCTTCCTGATCCAGTTCGTGGCCTTCAGCTGAGGCTTGCCAGCGGCGCGGCGGCCGCGCTTAGGTCGGCCGATCATTTGAGGGCCGGGGCATGATCTTTGAACAGGTCGCGACGGGTGGGTGCCAGAGCTATCTGCTGGCCTGCCAGGACACCCAGGCGGCGGTGCTGATCGACCCTGAGCTGTCGCGGATCGACCACTACAAGGGCCTGCTGGCGCGTCATGGCGTGGCGCTCAAGTACATCGTCGACACCCACACCCACGCCGACCACTTCTCGGCCAGCAAGGAACTGGGCAAGGCGCTCTCCGTGCCGGTGGTGATGCACCGCCTGTCGCCGGCGCCGCACGCCGACATGCGCCTGGACGACGGCGACATGCTGATCGCCGGCGGGCTGAAGCTGAAGGCGCTGCACACGCCCGGCCACACCCGCGATTCCATGAGCCTGGTGATGGACGACCGGGTGTTCACCGGCGACACCCTGCTGATCGGCGGCACCGGGCGCACCGACCTGCCGACCGGCGACCCGCACATGCTGTTCGAGAGCCTGTTCGACAAGCTGCTGAAGCTGAAGCCCGAGACGCTGGTCTTCCCGGCCCACGACTACAAGGGCCGCAGCCATTCTACGATCGGCGCCGAGATCGCCGACAATCCGCGCCTGCAGAAGACCGAGCGCGCGGCCTTCGTGGAGATGATGCAGGCCCTGGACCTGGCCGCGCCGACCCACCTGACCGAGGCGCTGCGCACCAACATGAGCGGCGGCAAGACGGTGGCCCAGATGCTGGCGGAAGCCGCGGCCAAGGTCCCCTTCATGTCGCTGGAGGAGCTGTCGGCGCGGATCGGCGGCAACAGCGGCGACATCGTGGTGCTGGACCTGCGGGAGAAGGAGGCCTTCGAGGCCGATCACATCCCCAGCGCCCGGCACCTGCCGCGGGGCCAGCTGGAGCTGCGGGTGAACAAGGAGCTGCCGGACCCGACGCAGCGTATCCTGACCTATTGCGAGGTCGGCAAGATCTCGACCCTGGCGGCCGCCACCCTGCGCGAGCTGGGCTATACGCGCGCGGTCGCGCTGGACGGCGGCATGACGGCCTGGCGCGAGGCCGGCTATCCGCTGGACAGCTAGGACAGCGCCGCTAGGTTCGTTCCGTAAGCGTCATTCCAAAGGGCCCCGTCACTTGAAATCCTTCCTCCTCGGCCTCGCCGCCGGCGCCGCCGTGCTGTCCGCCCCTGCCCTCGCCGCCGCGCAGGTCAAAGTTGACCCGGCCCTGCACACCGAGGCCCTGGAGCTTCTCAAAAAGGGGATCGGCTTCCGCACCGTGATCCCCGGCGATCAGGTGAAGCCCTACGCCGAATACCTGGAGAGCGTGCTGGTCGCCCACGGCTACAAGCCCGACGAGGTGGAGGTCCGCCCGCTGCTCGGCACCTCGATCCTGATCGCCCGCTATCCCGGAACCGATCACGCCAAGAAGCCGATCGTGATCATCGACCACATGGACGTCGTCGAGGCCAAGCCGGCCGACTGGACGCGCGATCCGTTCAAGGCGGTGGTCGAGAACGGCTACGTCTATGGACGCGGCGCCATCGACGACAAGTTCGACGTCTCGATGGTGGTGACGGTGCTGGGCAAGCTGCGCAAGGCCGGCTGGACGCCGGGCCGCGACGTGATCCTGGCGCTGAGCGGCGACGAGGAGACCCTGCAGCAGACCGCCCGCGTCTTCGCCAAGGAGTTCAAGAACGCCGAACTGGTGCTGACCGGCGACGGCGGCGGCGGCCTGCTGTCCGAGGACGGCAAGCCGGTGTTCTATGGCCTGCAGGCGGCGGAAAAGACCTACGCCGACTTCCAGATCATCGTCACCAACCCCGGCGGCCACTCCAGCCGGCCCGGCAAGACCAACGCCATCTA
>JAFEDM010000038.1 GCA_018241625.1 Pseudomonadota bacterium
CGAAGCCCACGCCGCCGACGCTCTGGAAATAGGCGTCGCGCGCGAAGTCGTAGGACCCGGGGCTGGCCGGCTGCGGCGGGGTGTTGATCACCGCCAGCAAGCGGATCGGCTCGCCCGGCGCCGGCAGATAGCCGCCGCGCAGGGTGACCCGCACCCTGACCGGCGTCGCCCGCGGCGCCCAATCGCCGATGCGATAAGGGGCGATCAGCAAACGCGGCCCACCCTGACCCGGGCTGACGATATCGACCACCCAGCCCTCGAGGCGCTGCGGATGGGTGTCGACGCCGGCCACCGGCGCCTTGACGCCCTGAGTACGCAGCTTGGCCATGGAGAACCCGCCCAGCATCGCGGCGAGCAGAACCAGCAGCGCAGTGAGCGCCCGGGCACGGCTCCAGCGCGTGGCGCCCAGCAGCACGGCGGCGGCGATGGCCAGACCCGCGATGCCGACCCATGGCTGCGGCTCGCGCCTCAGCGCAAAATAGAGCCCGGCGCCGCAGCCGAAGGCGACCGGCGTCCATAGCCGCCAGCGATCGCCCTGCTTCCCGATCTGCTCGGTGAGCCATCTCCCGATCCGCGCGAGGCTATGATCGCGCGAAACCGGCGTGCTAAGAGGCGCCGCCGCGCCCTCTGCGCCAGCTTCTCCAGGCTCTTCAACCTCGATGCCCGACAAACCCGTCGTCACCCGGATCGCCCCCTCGCCCACCGGCGCCATGCACATTGGTACGGCGAGAACCGCACTCTTCAACTGGTTGTATGCACGTCATACGGGTGGAAAGTTTCTGCTCCGCATCGAAGACACCGACCGCGAGCGCTCCACCGCCGAGGCGGTGCAGGTGATTTTCGACGGCCTGGCTTGGCTAGGTCTCGAGGCGGACGAGCAGCCGGTGTTCCAGGCCGCCCGCGCCGACCGCCACGTGGCTGCGGTGGAGGAGATGCTCGCACGCGGGGCCGCCTACCGCGACTACATGACCCCCGACGAGCTGGAGGCCGAGCGCACGGCCGCGCGCGCGGAGGGCCGGGTGGTCCGCTCCCCCTGGCGTGGCGCCTCGCCAAACGACGCGCCAGAGCGCCCCTTCGTGGTGCGGCTGAAGGCGCCCACCGAGGGCGAGACGGTGATCGACGACCAGGTGAAGGGGCGCGTGGTCTTCCAGAACAAGGACCTCGACGACCTGATCCTGCTGCGCACCGACGGCACGCCGACCTACAACCTCGCCGTCGTGGTCGACGACCACGAAATGGGCGTGACCCACGTGATCCGCGGCGACGACCACCTGAACAACGCCGCGCGTCAGACCCTGATCTACCAGGGCCTGGGCTGGGACGTGCCCGTCTGGGCCCACCTGCCGCTGATCCATGGGCCGGACGGGGCGAAGCTGTCGAAGCGCCACGGCGCCCAGGCGGTGAGCGAATTCGCCGACATGGGCTACCTGCCCGAGGCGATGCGCAACTACCTGGCCAAGCTGGGCTGGGGCCACGGCGACGACGAGATCTTCGACGACGCCCAGGCCCAGTCCTGGTTCGACATCGCCGACGTTGTGGGCGCGCCGGCGCGGCTGGACTGGGCCAAGCTGAACCACCTCAACAACCATTACATCCGCTTGGCCGAACCGGGTCGCCTGGCGCGGCTGGTCGCCGACATCCACAAGAGCCGCGACTTCCCGCTGCACGACGACAACCTCGACCGGCTCGCCGAGGTGATCCCTTTCGTGCGCGACGGCGCCAAGACGACGTTGGAACTGGCCGACGCCACGGTCTTCGCCCTGAACCGCCGGCCGCTGCCGTTCACGGACAAGGCGAAGGAACTGGCCTCCAATCCGGAGTTCCTCGACCGCCTCGGCCGTCTGCGCCAGGCCTATGAAAGCGCGCCCGCCTGGGACGTGCCGACCCTCGAAGGGATCAACAAGGCGTTCGCGGAAAGCGAGGGCGTGGGCCTGGGCAAGATCGGCCCCGGACTACGCGCGGCGCTGTCGGGCGGCGCGCCCGCGCCGGACCTCGCCGGCGCCTTGGTTTCACTCGGGAAACAGGAAAGCTTGGCCCGGATCGACGACGCGCTTTCGCTTCGCCGCTGACGCGCTATAAGCGCGGTCGAACGGACGTTTCAGTCTCACTCTTTCTCACTCGTTCCCAAGGGGGCAGGCATGGCCGACACGGCGAAATTCTCCATCGGCGGCAAGACCATCGATCTGCCGGTCCTGAAGGGCACGACGGGCCCCGACGTGGTCGACATCCGAAAGCTGTACGCGGAGAGCGACGCCTTCACCTACGACCCCGGCTTCACCTCGACGGCGTCCTGCGAAAGCAAGATCACCTACATCGACGGCGACGCTGGCGTGCTGCTGCACCGCGGCTATCCGATCGGCGAGCTGGCCGAGAAGTCGAGCTTCCTGGAAGTCTGCTACCTGCTGCTGCATGGCGAGCTGCCGGACGCCAAGGCGTACACGGAGTTCGAGCACACGATCACCTACCACACCATGCTGCACGATCAGTTCGATCGGTTTTTCCAGGGCTTCCGCCGGGACGCTCACCCGATGGCGATCATGACGGGCGCGGTCGGCGCGCTGTCGGCCTTCTACCACGACAGCACCGACATCAACGATCCGCAGCAGCGGATGATCTCGGCGCATCGCCTGGTGGCCAAGATGCCGACCATCGCCGCGCGCGCCTACAAGTACTTCGTCGGCCAGCCGTTCGTGCACCCGCGCAACGACCTGTCCTATGCCGAAAACTTCCTGCGCATGTGCTTCTCGGTCCCGGCCGAGGACTGGAAGCCGAACCCGGTCCTGACGCGGGCCATGGACCGCATCTTCATCCTGCACGCCGACCATGAGCAGAACGCGTCGACCTCGACGGTTCGCCTGTCCGGCTCGTCGGGCGCCAATCCGTTCGCCTGCATCGCCGCCGGCATCGCCTGCCTCTGGGGTCCCGCTCACGGCGGGGCGAACGAGGAAGCGCTGAACATGCTGAAGGAGATCGGCACCGTCGACCGCATCCCGGAATACATCCAGGGCGTGAAGGACCGGCGCTACCGCCTGATGGGCTTCGGCCACCGCGTGTACAAGAACTACGACCCTCGCGCGACCGTGATGCAGAAGACCTGCCACGAGGTGCTCGCCGAGGTCGGGGACGCGGACGATCCGCTGCTGAAGGTGGCGATGGAGCTGGAGCGGATCGCGCTCAGCGACGAGTACTTCATCGAGCGCAAGCTCTATCCGAACGTCGACTTCTACTCGGGCATCACCCTGCGCGCCCTGGGCTTCCCGGCGGAGATGTTCACGGTGTTGTTCGCCGTCGCCCGGACCGTCGGCTGGATCAGCCAGTGGAAGGAGATGATCGAGGACCCGGCCTACAAGATCGGCCGTCCGCGTCAGCTCTACACCGGCGCCCTCGAGCGGCCTTACGTCCCGATCGACAAGCGCTAAGGCGTCTGGCGGCGGCTCAGGGCCGCCGTCAATCTCGTCCGGCAGGTGCGGCTGACCCTCAGTTCCGCGCCGCCGGTCAAGGTGACCATCGCATCGCCTGCCTCCAGGGGCCGCACCTCGCGCACCGCGTCGAGGGCGACGATGGCGCGCCGGTGGATCCGCACGAAGCCCGCCGGATCCAGCTCCGCCTCCAGGGCCTTGGCGGTCATACGCACCAACCGCGTCCCTGACGCGCCGTGCAGCGCCAGATAGTTGCCCTGGGTCTCGATCCAGCGCACCTCCGCCAGGTCCAACCGGGCGAAACGGCCCTTCTGACGAAACACGACGGCGGACGGCGCGGACGGCGCCCGCTTGGCGACAGCGTGTACTAAGGCGGTGAGCCCGCCCAGCCACGCCGCGACCAGCGGCCCGTTGGCGGCCAGCTCGTCGCCGATCTCGCGCGGCAGCGGCCTGCGGACGTGGCCTGGCAGCAGACGCGCCAGGAGGCAGGAGACGACAATCAACCCAAAGGTCGTCAGGCAGACGAAGCCCAGGTGCAGCAGCCCGCGCCGCGCCGCCTCAGGTCCCGCGATCGGGAACCGACGGCCCATGGCGATCACGCCGGGCGTCGCGGACGCGCCCAGCACGCCAGCGCCCAGGAGACGCAGCGCCTCGTGGCTCCAGCCGACGGCGTCCGACGGCGCCCAGCGCATCAGATTGCCGGGCTCCAGCACCAGGACGAAGGCCAGCCAGTAGAGGAAGCCCAGGCCAAACTCGGTCCCGAGCCGGCGCATGTCGAAGGTCTGGAACGAAGGTCGCGCGCGCATGGGGCCATTCTGTAGGGCGGCTGTCCGTCGGCCGCCAAGTGACGAACCGTTCATCCCGCGGGACCGGATGGGAGCCCGCCGCCTGTCGCCCAGGTCCCGATCAGGCCAGGCTCGCGCCATGAACCGCATGCTCGCCGCCCTCCTCGTCCTGGTCGTCGCTCTGCCCGCCCGCGCCGCGACGGTCCGCATCGACACGGGTGTTCTCCGCGGCGTCACGACGGACGGCATCACCGCCTACGAAGGCGCGCCCTTCGCGGCCCCGCCGCTCGGGCCGCTGCGCTGGCGACCGCCGCAGCCGGTCGCGCCGTGGCGGGGCGTGCGCACGGCGACCGCCTTCGCCCCGGCCTGTCTGCAACTGGGCGTCTCCATGCCCGGCGAGCCGCCGCCCAGGACCAGCGAGGACTGCCTCTACCTCAACGTCTGGACGCCGGCCCGGCGCGGCCGGGCGCTGCGGCCGGTGATGGTTTTCATCCCCGGCGGCGGCTACCAGAACGGCGCGACCTCCTTGCCGCTCTACTGGGGCGACCGGCTGGCCCGACGCGGGGTCGTGGTGGTGACCCTGGCCTACCGGCTGGGGCCGCTAGGCTATCTGGCCCATCCCGAGCTTACGGCGGAGTCGCCGCATCATGCCTCCGGGGACTATGGGCTGATGGACCAGGCGGCCGGGCTCGCCTGGGTGAAGCGGAACATCACGGCTTTCGGGGGCGATCCGGGCCGGGTGACGGTCTTTGGCCAATCGGCCGGCGCGATGTCGGTCAGCCAGCTGATGGTCTCGCCCCTGGCCCAGGGCCTCTTCCAGCGCGCCATCGGTGAAAGCGGCGGCCTGTTCGAACCGCTGATGTTGGCGCCGCAGTACAGTCTGCCGCAGGCCGAGACGGATGGCGTCGCCTTCATGCGGTCGGTCGGCGCGGCCTCCTTGGCGGACCTGCGGCGATTGCCGGGCGAGGCCCTGCTGCACGGCCAGGCCAACAGCGTCTCCCACCCGGTGATCGACGGCTACGCCCTGCCGCGCGCGCCCTATGACGCCTTCGTCCGGGGCGAGCAGGCGAAAATCCCGGTGCTGGTCGGTTGGAACGCCGAAGAGGCCCGTTCGCTCAGCGACCTCAGCGGCGCGAAGGCGGCGACCTTCACGGCCGACATCCGCCGCACGTTCGGCCCACTGCCCAGCGCGCTGATCGACGCCTACCCGCACGCCGACGACGCCCAGGCGCGGCAGGCGCGAGCCGACTTCGAACGCGACCTGCGCTTCGCCTGGGACGACTGGGCCTGGGCGCGGCTGCAGGCGCTGGCCGGCCAACCGACCTACGCCTATCGCTTCGAGCAGAAGCCGCCCTTCCCCGCCGCCTCGGTGCGGGCCGGCTGGGGCGCTTCGCACTTCGCGGAGCTCTGGTACGTGTTCGACCACCTCGGCCAGGAGCCCTGGGCCTGGACGGAGGGCGATCGCCGGCTGGCCGATCGAATGGCGTCCTACTGGGTGAACTTCGCCCGCAGCGGTGATCCGAACGGCCCGGGCCTGCCAGCTTGGCCGCGGCTCCAGGGCGACGAGGGCCCGCTGCTCCGCCTGCGCGATCCGGTGGCCGTCGGACCGCCGCCCGAACTCACGACCCTGAAGGTGTTCGACGGGGTCTATGCCGGCCTGCGGGGCGCGCCGTTCGGGCAGACGCCCTAGGTCCGGCGCGCCGCTACAATCTTCAACACCGCCTCGGCGGCGGCCTCATTGGGGTCCGGACCGCCGCGGCCCATCAGATCCAGGGCCGCGTATTGCGCCAGGGTCTGGCGCGCGCGCAGCTCGCCGTCGTCCAGCCGGCGCGCCACCTCCTCGGCGAGCCAGTCCGGCCGGCAGGATTCCTGGACCAGTTCCGGGGCGACGAAATCGTTGGCGGCGATGTTGAACAGGGTGACGAACGGCGTGCGGATCAGCCGGCGGACGATGAAGCCGGTGACCGGCGCCAGCTTGTAGCCGATCACCATGGGCGCGCCTGCCAGCGCCACCTCGATGGTCACCGTGCCCGAGCAGACCAAGGCCACGGTCGCGGCCTTCATGGCGTCCAGCTTGCCTTGTTCGTCCTCAATGACGTGAGCGCGGTGCGGCCAGCCGGCGATGCGCGACCTGACCATGTCGGCGACCGTTGGCGCGGCCGGAACCACGACCTGCAGCTCGGGATAGGCCGACTTCAGGCGGTTCGCCGCGTCCTCGAAGATCGGCAGCATGCGGTCGACTTCGCTCGGCCGGCTGCCCGGCAGGACCAGCAGGATCTGATCGTCGGGGGAGGCCCCGATCGCCTGACGCAGTCGCGCGGGGTTCGCCTTGGAGAAGTCCAGGCTGAGCGCGGAATTGCCGACGAAGGTGACCGGCAGTCCCTCGGCCTCGAAATAGGGCGCGTCAAAGGCGTGGATCGACAGCAGGTGGTCGACGGCCGCGGCCAGGGTCTTGGCGCGCCCCGGGCGCGTGGCCCAGACCTGCGGCCCCACGTACTTGATCAGCGGCAGACCGGGCATCAGGCGGCGCAGGCGCTGGGCCACGCGCAGGGTGAAGCCCCAGGAATCGATCAGCAGCACCACATCCGGCCGTTCGCGCACCGCCAGCGCCGCCGTCTCGTCGGCGCGCCGCACCACGCGCGGATAGGCCAGCAGACCCTCGACCAGGCCCAGGATCGACAGGTCGGCGATGTCGAAAGGGCTGGCCAGGCCCTCGGCCGCCATCCGGTCGCCACCCACGCCGACGAAACGGACGCCCTGCCCCAGCCTGGCCCTCAGCGCGCGCATCAGGCCGGCGCCGCGGTCGTCGCCTGAAGCCTCGGCGGCGACCAGCATGACCGTCAGCGGACGGTCCCCGCTCACGGCGCGCCCGTCACGACTCGACGCCGAAGACGAAGACGCCCAGCTCGTCGGCGCGCGAGATCACCGCCTCGCGCTCCAGCACCAGCAGCTTGCCCGCCTCGCCGACGATGCCGGCCAGGCCCGCGCGGGCGACCGCCTCGACGGTGGCCGGACCGATGGTCGGCAGGTCGACGCGGGTCTCCTGAATCGGCTTGGGCGCCTTGGCGAGAACGCCCTCGGCGGCGCCGGGCCTGCCGCGCAGGGCCTCCGGCAGCTCCGCCACGCGCGCCAGCAGGGCGTCTGTGCCTTCGGCGGCCTCGAGCGCGAGGACCAGCCCGCGGCAGACCACGGCCGCCTGCCCGGCGTCCACGCGGCCGATCGCCCGGGCGACCTCCAGGGCCTGATGGATGTCGTGTTCGTATTCCGGCGCCGGCGCGACCTTGCCCAGCGGCCCTGCGCCCAGGCTGAGGTCGTCCATCACCTCGTGCGCGCCTTCGACCGCGAAGCCTTCCTTCTCGAACTCGTGCACCAGCATGCGCAGCAGGGCGTCATCCCCCTTTCGCGCCGCGGCGATCGCCGCCGGCAGGGCCGCCAGGCCCCGCAGGTCAGGCATGAGGGTCGAGAAATCGGGGCGCGCCACCTGCCCGGCCAGGCAGACAGCCTCGCACTTGGCCCGCTTGAGCGCCTTGAAGCACTTGCCCAGCTCCGCCAGCCCGACCTCGGCGCCGGCATAGGGCTCCAGGCCATCGCCGGCGTAGCCCTTCAGCCGGATGACGAACAATGGTCGGCCGGAGCGCTGGCAATGCTCGGCGATCTCGACGGGAAGGCTCCCGCCCCCGGCGATCAGGCCGAGTTTCTTCATCAAACCTCGCGTTCGGGCAGGCAGAGCGGCCGGCCGGCGTCGGCGCGGATGAAGTCGATGATCTCCATCACCGGCGCGGAATGGCCGAAGGTCGTCGCGGTGTCGTCGATGCGCTCCTGGAAGGTGCCTTCCTCGGCGAACAGCAGCCGGTAGGCTGAGCGCAGCTCACCGATCGTCTCGCGGCCGAAGTCGCGCCGCTTGAGGCCCACGAGGTTGAGGCCCTCGAGGTGGGCGTGATTGCCCCAGACCAGCCCATAGGGGATGACGTCCTTGGTCACCGCCGCCAGGCCGCCGATGAAGGAATAGCGCCCGACCCGGCAATACTGGTGCACCGCCGCCAGCCCGCTCACCATGACGAAATCGCCGATGGTCACGTGGCCGCCCAGGGTGGCCGAGTGCGCAAGGA
>JAFEDM010000390.1 GCA_018241625.1 Pseudomonadota bacterium
GTTCGAGGACGCCGGCGACTACGAGGCCTCGTTCCGCTGTTACGCCGAAGGCGCCCGCATCCGGCGCGGCCAGGTGGAGTACGACCCCGCTGAGACGACGGCCCAGCTGGAGCGGTCGCGGGCGCTGTTCACGCCGGAATTCTTCGCCGCGCGCGCCGGACAGGGCCACCCGGATCCGGCGCCGATCTTCGTGGTGGGCCTGCCGCGATCCGGCTCGACGCTGGTGGAGCAGATCCTCGCCAGCCACAGCCAGGTGGAGGGCACCATGGAGCTGCCCGACATCATCTTCCTGGCCCGCAGCCTGACCGACGCGCGCGGCGAGGGCGAGCGTGGGGCCTATCCCGACGTCCTGGCCAGGCTGTCGGGCGACGAGCTGTCGGCCCTGGGCCGCGCCTACATGGACCGCACGGCGATCCAGCGGAAGCTCGGCCGGCCGTTCTTCATCGACAAGATGCCGAACAACTTCCTGCACGCCGGGCTGATCAGCCTGATCCTGCCGAACGCCCGGATCGTCGACACGCGGCGCGACGGCATGGCCACCGGCTTCTCGGCCTTCAAGCAGCATTTCGCCCGCGGCCAGAACTGGTCCTACGACCTAGCCGAGATCGGTTGGTTCTACCGTGACTATGTGGCCCTGATGGCACACTTCGACACTGTCATGCCGGGCCGGATCCACCGGGTGAACTACGAGGCCATGGTCGACGACACCGAGGCCGAGGTGCGCCGCCTGCTCGCCTACTGCGGCCTGCCGTTCGAGCCCGAGTGCTTGGAATTCCACAGGAACTCCCGGCCGGTGCGTACCGCAAGTTCGGAACAGGTCAGACGCCCGATTTTCCGCCAAGGAATTGATCAATGGCGCCGCTACGAGCCCTGGCTGGCGCCACTCAGGGCTGCACTGAGCTAGGCAAGCTAGGCGACCCACGTTACCCCTGTCATCGAACTGTCTTTACCGGGGGTGATCCCATGAAGCGTAGCCACGTCGGCCTCAGCCTGGCGTCCATTCTGCTGTCCTCGACCGCGCTCGGGGGCCACGCCCGCGCCGCCGAAGCGGACGCCGCACCCTCGGCGACCGTCGGCGAGCTGGTGGTCACCGCCAGCAAGCGCGAGGCGACGGTCCAGTCGCTGCCGATGAGCATCCAGGCGATCGACGACCGCACGCTGGCCCAGCAGAACGTCACCCAGTTCGCCGACTACGCGAAGCTCATGCCCAGCGTGACCTTCCAGACGACCGGCCCGAACACGGCCACCGTCTACATGCGCGGCGTGGCCTCCGGCCTGGAGGGCAACCACTCCGGCCCGCTACCCGCCGTCGGCACCTATCTGGACGAACAGCCGATCACCACCATCGGCGGCACGCTGGACGTCCACGTCTACGACATCGCCCGGGTCGAGGTGCTGCCGGGCCCGCAAGGCACCCTCTATGGCGCGAGCTCCGAGGCCGGCACCCTGCGGATCATCACCAAGCAGCCGGTGAACCACTTCGAGGCCGGCTACAACCTCGAAGGCAACCTCGTCCAGAACGGCGAGGGCGGCTACGTCGCCGAAGGCTTCGTCAACATCCCCGTCAACGACCGGATCGCCGTGCGCCTGGTGGGCTGGGACGAGCACGACAGCGGCTACATCGACAATGTGCTGGGCTCGCGGACCTTCCCGACCTCCGGCGCCACCTTCACCAACGCCGGCCACACCAAGAGCGCCTTCAACTGGGCCGACACCGTCGGCGGCCGCGGGGCGGTGAAGATCGACCTCACCGACAACTGGACGATCACGCCCACCATCGTGGCCCAGGACCAGCGCAACAAGGGCGTTTTCGGCTACGAGCCGGACGTCGGCGACCTTAAGGTCCAGCGCTTCCAGCCCGATAGCGCCCACGACCGGTGGTATCAGGCGGCGCTGACCGTCCAGGGCAAGATCGGCAACCTCGACCTGACCTATTCGGGCGGCCACTTCGCCCGCAAGGTCGACAGCCTGTCCGACTACGCCGACTACTCGATCCACTACGACAACGCCTTCGGCTCTGGCCACTATTGGGTCGACAGCGCCGGCAACCCGCTGGCCAAGCCGCTGCAGTCGATCATCGGGCGCGACCGGTTCTGGAAGGACAGCCACGAGCTGCGCGTCGCCTCGCCGGCCACCGACCGGCTGCGGTTCATCCTGGGCGCCTTCTACGAGCGCCAGTCGCACTGGATCATCCAGGACTATGTGATCCCGGGCTTCGCGCTCAGCCATCCGGGCTGGCCCAACACCATCTGGCTCACCGACCAGATGCGCGTCGACCGCGACGACGCGGTGTTCGGCGAGGTGACCTACGACGTCACCGACAAGCTCTCGGTCACCGGCGGCGTCCGCTGGTACGAGTTCGACAACCGCCTGCACGGCTTCTTCGGCTTCTCGGCCGCCTACAATGCGCTGACCGGCTTCTCCAGCGGCATGGGCGTGAACAACGCCAACTGCCTGGCCGGGCTGAAGTTCAGGGACGCGCCCTGCGTCAACCTGAACAAGGGCGTGTCGGACAGCGGCGAGACTCACAAGATCAACGTCGAATACAAGATCAACGACGACGTGATGACCTACTTCACCTATTCGACCGGCTACCGGCCGGGCGGGGTGAACCGCAACGGCAACCTGCCGCCCTACGGGACCGACAAGCTGTCCAACTATGAGCTGGGCTGGAAGAGCCGCTGGCTCGACCGCAAGCTCACCCTGAACGGGGCGGTGTTCTACCAGAACTGGGACCAGTTCCAGTTCTCGTTCCTGGGCCTGAACAGCCTGACGGTGATCAACAACGGCCCCACGGCCGACATCTATGGCGCGGAAATCAGCTTCGCCGCCCAGGTGACCGACGGCTTCAGCCTGAAGGGCGGCTTCGCCTACACCGACGCCGAGTCCAAGAAGTTCTGCGGCGCCGACACCACCGGCGCCCTGATCCACAACTGCACGGACGCCAACGCGGTGATCCTGGGCGGCGCGCAGCTGCCCTACACGCCGAAGCTGAAGGGCGACGTCACCGCCCGCTATGACTTCGACTGGATGGACTGGAAGGCCCATGCCCAGGCGACCGGGACCTACCAGACCAAGGCCGAGGCCGGCCTGCGCCAGGCCGACATCCCGCTGCTCGGCGAGATGCCGTCGTTCGGCACGCTCGACCTGTCGCTGGGCGGCGAGAAGGGCAACCTGTCGGTCGAGCTGTTCGCCAAGAACATCACCGACGAGCGCGGCCAGCTGAACCGCTACACGCCCTGCACGCTCAGCGTCTGCGGCGCGGCCTTCCCCGGCGTGCCGCGAGCGCTCTACGTCGTGCCCATCCAGCCCCGGCTGATCGGCATCCGGGTCGGGCAGACGTTCTAGGCGCCATCCCTCCATTCGTCATCCCCCGGTCGCCCGAAGAGGCGATCCGGGGGACCCATGCGGACGCGCTAATTTCGCCGTGTTCA
>JAFEDM010000391.1 GCA_018241625.1 Pseudomonadota bacterium
CGGCGCACGTCTCAAGCGACGGCCGCTCGGTCCTGGTGACCAGCCCGATCTCCGGGCGGATCACCGCCGCCAGCGCCAGCCTGGGGCTCTTCGTCCAGTCCGAGGCGGAGCTATTCCGCGTCGCGGATCCCAAGCGCATTCAGGTTGAGGTCGCCGTCACCGCACTTGACGCGGGGCGCCTAGCGCCGGGCGACAAGGCGTCCGTCGATGTCGGCGGCGCCCAAGTCGACGCCGTGGTGCGTTCGGTCACCCCGTCGCTCAACGCAGAGACCCGATCGGCCACGGTCGTTCTTTCGGTCAATGACGCCTCGGCCCTGCAGCCAGGCGCGGTCGGCCGGGCGCGCCTCTTCCCGAAGGGCACCATCGCCTCAACGGCGATCGTCATCCCCGAGGATGCGGTGCAGACGGTCGATGGGCGCGACGCGGTGTTCGTGCGGACCGCCCAAGGCTTCACGGCCATGCCGGTGACGCTCGGCCAGCGGGGCGCTGGGCGTGTGGAGGTCGTCAGCGGCCTGAAGCCCAACGCCCAGATCGCCGTGAAGAACAGCTTCTTGCTCAAGGCTGAGCTCGGGAAAGGCTCGGAGGAAGATTAATGATCGGTCGCATCCTCTCCGCGGCCGTCAAGGGCCGCTGGTACGTCCTGGCGATCACCATCCTGATCGCCGCCTTCGGGGCCTGGCAGCTCGGCAAGCTGCCGATCGACGCCGTCCCGGACATCACCAACAAGCAAGTCCAGATCAACTCGGTCGACGCCTCTCTGTCCCCGGTGGAGATCGAGAAGCGCGTCACCTTCCCCATCGAGACGGCCCTCGCCGGTATCCCGGGGCTCGACACGACCCGTTCGATCTCGCGCAATGGGTTCAGCCAAGTCACCGCGGTGTTCAAGGACAGCACGGACCTCTACTTCGCCCGCCAGCAAGTGGCGGAGCGCCTCACCCAGGCGCGCGACAACCTCCCTGCGGGCGTCCAGCCCCAGGCCGGCCCGTTCACAACGGGACTCGGCGAAGTTTACATCTACACCGCCGAGTCCGGCCCCAAGACCGGCAAGGCCGCCCCCGCCAAAGACGGCACCCCGGGCTCGCCGACCG
>JAFEDM010000392.1 GCA_018241625.1 Pseudomonadota bacterium
AAGGGCGTCATCACCGACGCCGTCATCGCCGCTTGCCGTGAGGCCGCGGCTGAGAGCGGCGGTAAGGTCGTGGTGGATTCGAAGGCGCGCTCCTTCGCCCGCTACGGCGATGTGGACCTGATCAAGCCGAACGCCGTCGAACTGGCCCACGCCACCGACATGCCGACCGAGACGGACCGCCAGATCGAAGGCGCCCTGATCGCGGCCATGGCGCTTTGGGACGCCAAGGCTATCCTGGTGACCCGCGCGTCGAAGGGCATTTCGCTGGCCGTTCGCGGCGAGGAGATCCGTCACTTCCCGACGACAGCGCGCGAGGTGTTCGACGCCTCAGGCGCCGGTGACACGACCCTGGCGGCTCTGGGCCTCGCCATGGCGACCGAGGTCCGGATCGAGGACGCGATCGCCTTCGCCCAGCTGGCCTCCGGCGTGGCGGTCGGCAAGATCGGCACCGCCACCGTCTCGCCGGACGAGCTGGTCGAGGCGGCGCTGTCGGCCCACATGGCGCCGGCCGAGGCGAGGGTCGCGACGCCGGGCCGGATGGTCGAGGAGGTCGCCCGCTGGCGCGCCAAGGGGCTGAAGGTGGGCTTCACCAACGGCTGCTTCGACATCCTGCACAAGGGCCACGTGGCCTATCTCGGCCAGGCGCGCGCCTGGTGCGACCGGCTGATCGTCGGCCTGAATTCCGACGAGAGCGTGCGCCGCCTGAAGGGCGAGGGCCGGCCGGTGAACGACCTCGAAAGCCGCGCCCTGGTGCTGGCGGGCCTGGGCTCGGTGGACCTGGTCGTGCCATTCGAGGAAGACACGCCACTGAATCTGATCGAGGCCGCCCGGCCCGACGTGCTGATCAAGGGCGCGGACTATGCGGAAAACGAGGTCGTCGGCGCGGCCGAGGTGAAGTCCTGGGGCGGCGAGGTGCGGCTGGCCGAGATCGTCGAGGGCTATTCGACCACCGCGGCCATCGCGAAGATGAAGGTGGGCCAGTGATGAAGGGAGAATTGGCGTGAGCCGCCGGATCGTCTTCGTCACCGGCGGCGCGGGCTTCATCGGCTCGAACATCGTGGCCAAGCTGGCGGAGGATCGCGCGCTCGACGTGGTGGTCTGTGACCGGCTGCGCGAGGCCGAGCTCGGCAAGTGGCGCAATATCGCCAAGCATCCGATCGGCGACTTCGTGGCGCCGGAAGATATGTTCG
>JAFEDM010000393.1 GCA_018241625.1 Pseudomonadota bacterium
GCATGCGGGCCACGAAGATCTGGAGGGCGTCGTTGGACAGCGAGAGGTTGTCGCGGGCCAACGCCTCGCGCACCTGGCGGGCGACGTCGCCGGGCTCGTCCTCGTAACAGGGGATGGCGGCGGCGCCGTCGGCCTTCTCGGCCGCCTTGCGCAGGGCGGAGTCGCGGCCGAGGTTGCCGGCTTCGATCAGCAGGAAGGCCTCAGGATTCAGCTCGCCCGCGGCGTGGCGGGTCAGGGCCTCGGCGGCCAGCTTGTCGAGCGACGCCTTTTCGCTGCCGAACCGCAGGCGCACCAGGCGTCGGCCGCCCATCAGCGACTGCGCCGCCAGCTCGCCCTCCAGCCGCCCGCCGTCGCCGTCCAGGTCGCCGTCGGTGAGCTGGGCGACGTCGAAGGGGTCGTTGGGGTCCTTGGCGATCTTCGCCGCCAGTTGCTGGCCGCGCTCGCGCACCACGCCCAGGTCGCGGCCATAGATCACCACGGCGCGGATCTGCGGGTCAGGGCGAGTGAGGAAGCGCTCGATGTCCGGCCGCTTGCCGAGGATCACCGCCGTCAGGCTCCGGTCGGCAGGCCCGTGGGCGAGGTCGAGTTGGCCGGCGGCGGCGTGACCTTCTGCTTGGTCTTGGCCGTGGGCTCGCCGGTGGCCATCCAGGCGGCGACCTCCAACTGGATGCGCCGCGCGGCTTCCTGGGCGGCGCGGTCGGCGGCGTCCTGCTGCGCGGCGATGGAGGCGTAAGGCTGGTCGGCGGAGTCGTAGGTGACCTCGACCCGAACCCGGCCGCGCTTGGCCACGTCGCCGGCCGGCAGGTTGGCCAGCACGTAGTCGGCGGTCAGCACATATTCGTAGCGGGTGGCCACGTTGTCGGTGCGGATGCCGCGCGGATAGCGGGCTTCGGCCAGCGACAGGCGCATGGAGTATTTCGCCTGGGCGCGATGGTCGCGGGCGAACTCGTCCTCCAGGTGCTGGCCCATCAGGTAGCCGGTGCGGCCCTGCGGCGCGACGACTTCGACGCCCGACAGCTTCGGCGTCACACCGGGCGCGGCGTAGAGGGGCGTGAAGCCGCAGCCGCCCAGCGCCAGGCCGACGCCGGAAAGCGCCAGGGCCAGCAGGAGGGTCCGGGCCTGGGACAAGGCGGAGCGGCTCACGCTCAGGCCGCCACGATGTTGACGATACGATCCTGCACCACGATCACCTTGCGGATGGTCAGGCCCTCAAGGCGCCGTGCGATCTCCGGATCGTCAAGCACGATCTTCTCCACATCGGCGGGCGAGGCGCCGGCCGGGGCGGAAATCTCGCCCCGCCGCTTGCCGTTCACCTGCACCGGCAGGACGCGCACGGCCTCCTCGGTCAGCGCCGCATCGAACTCGGGCCAGGGCGCCGCGGTGACCATGCCTTCGCCGCCGATCCGGGCCCAGCACTCCTCGGCGAGGTGCGGGGTGAAGGGCGCGATCAGCCGGGCGAAGGCGCTCAGCGCCTCCTGTCGCGCCGCCGCCGCCGGCGGCGATGCCCCGGCCGCCGGGTTGGCCTTCAGCAGGTTCAGGAACTCGTAGAGCCGCGCGATGCCGGAATTGAAGCGGAAGGTGTCGATGGCCTCGGTGACCTGCTTCACCAGCTTGTGGGTGGCGCGGCGCAGGGCCGTCGCCGCCTCGTCGGCCTCAGCGGTGGGCGAGACATGGGCCGGCTGGCTGTCGAACTCGTCCCAGACGCGGTTGACGAAGCGCCAGGCGCCCTGAACGCCGGCGTTGGACCACTGGGCGTCGCGTTCCGGCGGGCTGTCCGAGAGCACGAACAGGCGCGCGGCGTCCACGCCGTAGACCTCGAAGATCTCTTCCGGCGCCACGGTGTTCTTCTTGGACTTCGACATCTTCTCGACGTCGCCGATGGTCACCGGCTCGCCGGTCTCGACCAGCCGGGCGCGGCGCGTCTTGCCCTCGGCGGTGACCTCCACGTCCTTGGGCTCGATCCATTCGCCGCTCTGCTTGCGGTAGGTCTCGTGCGTGACCATGCCCTGGGTGAACAGGCCGGCGAACGGCTCGCGCACCTTCAGCTGGTCGTTGTCGGCCAGCGCCTTGGTGATGAAGCGGGCGTAGAGCAGGTGCAGCACCGCGTGCTCGATGCCGCCGATGTACTGGTCCACCGGCATCCAGTAGTCGGCCGCCTGCTTGTCGATCGGCTGGGCGAAGTCCGGATTGGTGAAGCGGGCGAAGTACCAGGAGCTGTCGACGAAGGTGTCCAGGGTGTCGACTTCGCGAGTGGCGTCGCCGCCGCACTTCGGGCAGGTGGTGTGCTTCCAGGTCGGATGGCGGGCGAGGGCGTTGCCCGGCTTGCCGAACTCCAGGTCGTCGGGCAGGGCCACCGGCAGGGCGGTCTTCGGCAGGGGCACGACCCCGTCCTTGTCGCAATGGACCACCGGGATCGGGCAGCCCC
>JAFEDM010000394.1 GCA_018241625.1 Pseudomonadota bacterium
ATCCGCGACTTCAGGATGTCGGGCTCGGCGCCATAGCCGCCGTATTCCTTCGGGATGGTGCGGGCCGCATAGCCGTTGGCGATCAGCAGCTTCTGCCAGGCCTTCAAGTCCCTGGCGGCGCCGGCGTCGTAGTCGTCCTTGTGGGCGGCCAGGAAGCCTTTCACCTCGCCCCGGAACGCCGCCATTTCGGCCGTTTCGCTCAGGTCCATGTTGCGTCTCCTTGCAGCCAGCTTGGACGCCTTTCGCGGCGGCAGGCAACACGGGTTATGGTGCCGTCAGGGAGAGACGCATGACCAAAGCCGCCAGCTTCGCCGCCATCAGCCTGACCGCCCTGGCTCTCACCGCCTGCATGCCCAAGGGGTCCGCGGACCACTGGGCCGGCTATGGCCCCAGCCCGGCGCTGCCGAAGCCCGAGCACAGCCTGATCCCCACGGTCGGCATCCCGAAGGTGGTGGGCTGGCCGCAGGGCGCCGCGCCCAAGGCGCCGAGCGGCTTCACCGTCGCCCGCTACGCCGACGGCCTGGATCACCCGCGCTGGCTCTATGTCCTGCCGAACGGCGACTTGCTGGTCTCGGAGAGCGCCTCGGAGCCCAGCGACGCCGACGTGTCGAACAAGGGGATCAAGGGCTGGTTCCAGAAGCACTTCATGAAGAGCGTCGGCTCCTCCAAGCCCAGCCCCAACAAGATCTTCCTGCTGCGCGACGCCGACGGCGACGGCATCGCCGAGAGCCGGATGCTGTTCGCCCAGGGCCTGAAGCAGCCGTTCGGCATGACCCTGGTGGGCAATACGCTCTATGTGGCCAACAGCGATGGCGTGGTCAGCTTCCCCTACGCCACCGGCCAGACCAGCGCGGCCGGGACCGGCCAGAAGGTGTTCGACCTGCCCGGCGGGCCGATCAACCACCACTGGACCAAGAACGTCGTCGCCAGCCCCGACGGAACCAAGCTCTACGCCACCGTCGGCTCCAACTCGGACGTCGGCGAGAACGGCCTGGAAAACGAGACCGGCCGCGCGGCGATCTGGGAGTACGACCTGGCCAGCGGCAGGACGCGCGAGTTCGCCACCGGCATCCGCAATCCCAACGGCATCGACTTCGAGCCGACCACCCACGTCATGTGGACGGTCTCTAATGAACGCGACGAGATCGGCAATGACCTGCCGCCGGACTTCCTGACCAGCGTCAGGGACGGCGGCTTCTATGGCTGGCCCTACAGCTACTGGGGCCCGCACGTGGATGAGCGCGTGAAGCCGCAGCGGCCGGACCTGGTAGCCAAGGCCATCGCGCCGGACTTTGGCCTGGGCGCCCACACCGCCTCGCTGGGCCTTACCTTCTACACCGGCGCGGCCTTTCCCATGGCCTATCGCGGCGGCGCCTTCGTGGGCCAGCACGGCTCGTGGAACCGCAAGCCGCTGAACGGCTACCAGGTCGTGTTCGTGCCCTTCGCCAATGGCCGCCCGCAGAACGCGCCCGAGGCCTTCCTGACCGGCTTCCTCGACAAGGACGACAAGATCCAGGGCCGGCCGGTCGGCGTGGCCGTCGACAGGACGGGCGCCCTGCTGGTCGCCGACGACGTGGGCGGGATCGTCTGGCGGGTGACCTCGACGCCGGCCGGGCCGGCGCGGGCGAAATAGTTACTTCGGCCGCCCCGAGAAGCCCGCCGCCGTCCGCAGGCTGTCGGCATCCAGCAGCTTGCCGTCCAGCATCACCACGCGGGTGTGGCGCAGGTCGCCGATCCTGGCCTCAGGGTCGCCGTCCACCAGGGCTAGGTCCGCCGTCTTCCCGACCTTGATCGAGCCGGTGTGGCCGTCGACGCCCAGCAGCCGCGCCGGCACGATGGTCGCCGCCGCCAGCGTCTCGGCGGGGGTGAAGCCGGCGCTCTCGTAGATCTCCAGTTCGTGGATCAGCTCGATCCCCGAGCCGTCGGTGCCGGCGACGATCGGAATGCCGGCCTTATGCATGCGCCCCAGCAGGGCCACCATCTTCGCCCAGCTCTTGCGGAAATCGGCCCGCGTCAGGTCCTTCGGCACCTCGAACCCGCCGGAGCGGAAGCCCCGCTCGGTGGCCGACGGCAGGGTGCCGACGAACGGCGCATAGGCCGGATCGAGGTCGCCGTTGTCCGGCACATAGAGCTGCTCGAAGGCGACCATCGTCGGGTCGGAATAGATGTGCTTCTTCGCCATGGTCGAGACGATGTCGGTCATCGCCTTGCCGTCCAGGTCCACGTCCTTGCCGAACCGGCCCGGGCCCTGGAAGCGCTGGATGCCGTTGGAGACCTTGATCACCTCGTCCGGCGCGGCCTGCATGATGATCCAGTTGATGTGGGTCACCTCGTCATAGCCGTCGTTGATCGCATCCAGCGGACGGATGCCGGCCGGGATGTGGCCGTGGACGTGCAGCCCCTGCTTGTGGGCCTCGGCGATGGCGGCGGGCAGCCATTCCGGATTGAAGGTCCCGTAGAACTTCACCCCGGTGAAGCCGTTGGCCTTGGCCTTGTCGACCAGGGCGATCGCCTCGGCCTGGCTGGTGGCGACGTTGGCCACCTGGGCGGTATAGGGGCCCTTCCCGTCGATCAGCGACGAGGGGTAGACGTGCGGCGTCAACAGCTCGCCCTTCGCCGCC
>JAFEDM010000395.1 GCA_018241625.1 Pseudomonadota bacterium
AAGGTCTCGACGCTGAAGAAGAAGGCGTCGCCGAAGGCGCCCGGCCGGGCGTTGGAAACGCAGCCCGGCACGGCCCAATAGAGGGTCGCAAACACCAGGTTCGCAGCCAGGAAGACCGCCAGCACCAGCGCCATGAAGGTCGACCAGCGCATGGCGAGGACGAAGTAGTAGGGATCCGCCAGGCTGAAGCGGTGCACGCCCACCTTGACGGCGGAAAAGCCTCGAAGGTCGATGCGGGGCGGCGGCAGTCTCACGCCCGGTCAAGTAGCACGCGGCGGCGGCCCAGTCGAAGGACCGCCGCCGCTGAAGTTCCGGATTGTCTCGATCGATCAGGTGATGTGCTTCGGACTGATCGGGTCGCTGCCCGGGAAGGTCTCCTCGATGGCTTCGTCCAGCAAGGCCTCCTGCCGGTCCTCGGCCTTCTTCACCTTCTCGGCCATGTGGTCGTGCTTTTCCCCTTCCTTGAGGGGCTCGGCCTCGCGGGCGTGCGGGACCTCGATGTGGCGGTCTTCGTGGATCGGGGCGGCTTCAACGGCCATGTCGGCGTTCGCGCCGCCCGACCCGTGAGTGAAGGCGCGATCACCTTCGGGGGTCTGCTTGGTGGGCATTGCGGTGTCTCCTCGATAGCTGGACCTTAAGAACACCCAGGACCCCGCCGGGTTGCCTCGGGTTGTGATCGTAACTCCGTGAACCGTCCGCCGCTCGGGAGAGCCGCCTAGAGGAAGGTCCAGTGGGTGTGATCGTGCGCCCGCAGGTTGTTCTGGACGTGCCGCACGCCGTCGATGTCGGCGATGTCCTCGATGCGGCGCTTGTCGGCCTTGTTGCGCACCCGTCCGTTCAGGGTCACCTCGCGGTCCTCGACCAGAACCTCCACATCCCGCAGGTCAAGGTTCCGTTGCGCCTCGAGGCGGTCGACGATCACGTCCCTCAGAGCCCGGTCGGACATCCGGCGCGCGCGCGGCCCGTAGTCCTCGTCCCGGCGGTGGCCGCTGAGGAAGTCGCCGGCGCGCTCGGTCCAGGACCTCTGTTCGTCGCGTCGGGGGAACCGGGTATCGTCGTCATAGGGCGCACCGTCGGCGCGGCGGTGGCGATAGGCGCGACGCTCGGTCTCGTCGTAGGCGTAGTCGTCCGAATAGTCGGCCTGACCGAAATCATAGACGGCCGGGCGGCGGTCGTGCGACGCGCGGTAGCCGCTGCGGCTGTCGGGATCGTAGCTGTAGTCGCGCGAATAATCCGCCTGGCCGAAGTCCTCACGGTCGCGCCGGCGCGCCATGCGTCGCGCTTCGTCCTCGCGGTCGTACCAATCCTGCCGGGCCATGGCGTTCTCCTTGCGCTGGGTCAAATCCACGATTGTGACCTCTGCGCCAGAACCGGCGCCATGGCGTTCGGTTCCCGATCCGGGCAAGAAGCATCGCCT
>JAFEDM010000396.1 GCA_018241625.1 Pseudomonadota bacterium
GGTCAGGCGCACCGACCGGCGGGGCTCCCGGGTCACGAGCCCTGCGCCGCGGCGGCCGCCTTGCCTCGTCTCTGGAGCCGCACGCCGTCATGGACCTGGTCAGATGGGAACACGACCACCTGCTGACCTGCCGCCAGCCCATCGCGGATTTCCGCCTCCCGATCGTTCATCGCCCCGACCTTGACCGGGACGAGGCGGGCGCGGCCTTCCACCACCCGGAACACCGACCAGCCGCCCGCGGTCCGCACGAGAGCGCCGAGGGGCGCCTTCACGGCCTTCGGCTCGCGACGCAGCAGCACCCGACCCCAGAGCCGGTAGCCTGGCCCCAGCGCCGACCAGGCTCGCGGGTCGCTGGTGAACTGCAGCAGGACCAGGACGCGCTGCTCTTCGACGCCCAGCGCTGAAACCTTGGTGAAACCCTGCGGCTCGACACGCCGCACCAGGGCCGGGATCGGCGCGCCGCCGCCCCAGTCATAGACCTCGGCAGGCATGCCCTCGCGGATCTTCACCGCATCCTGGGACAGGAATTCGATGGCGGCTTCCAGACCCTGTTGGTCGCTCACCTCGACCAGCGGAGCGCCGACCGCCACGTTGCGCTCGCTTTCCTGCAGGACGCGGGTGACGTAGCCGGACGCCGGGGCGGTGACCGGCACGACTCCGCGCGCGGCCGCCTCCGGACCGATCAGGGCGGCTCTCGCGACCGCCAGCTCCGAGCGGCGCATGCCCAGCTGTGCGGTCGCGGCGCGCACCGCCGCCGCGGACGCCGCCGCCTGGGTCTCGGCGTCCTCCAGCGCGCGCGGCGCGGCGAAGCCCTTCTCCGCGAGGACGCGGACCCGCGCCAGGTCGCTGTCCGCCTTGCGCGCCTGCGCCGCCAGCTGCTCGCGCTGGGCCTGCGCCGCCGATATCGCCGCCCCGGCGGCCGCCGCGGCGGCCTGCGCCTGCGCCCTCGCCCGCGGGTCGAGGAGCTCGGCGCTGGCGGGGCGGATGCGGGCGACCGGCGTCACGCCGGCGGTGA
>JAFEDM010000397.1 GCA_018241625.1 Pseudomonadota bacterium
AGAGCCTGTCGGCGCAGTGGATTTTGGCTATCTGGAAGGCTTCGCGGCCGGCGACGAGGGTGTGGTGCTCGAGGTGCTGGCCCTGTTCCGGCAGCAGGCGGAGGGCTGGGTCGAGAAGCTCGACGCGGACGACGCCGGCTGGCGCGATCTCGTCCACACCATCAAGGGCGCGGCGCGCGGCGTGGGCGCCAATGCGCTGGGCGACGAATGCGCCCGCGCGGAGGCCGAAGGGGTCGGGCGGCTGCCCGCCGTCCGCGCGGCCCTGAGCGCGGCCGTGGTCGACATCGGCGCCTATCAGGCCGCGCGGGTTTGAGGGACGAGGTCCGCTTCCGCAGGCCCGACAATTGCCCTAAGAGCCCGCTTCGCAAGGGGACCCGCGGCCGGTGACGCTGGAGAATTTCGAGCAGAGCGAGGTCGCGACCCGGCTGGGTGCGGTTCGACTGTGGCGTCTGCGGCCTCCGGCGCAGGCTGGTCTGATGCGCCGGCCAGTGGTCCTGGCCATGCCCGGTGTCCTGGCGACGGAAAACGATCTCGCCGCCCTGGCCGCCAACCTCGGCCTGCTGGCCGACGCCGCCATGCTGCGCCCGCCGAAGGATCTGGGCCCCGGATTCGCCGGCCGATCGCTGGCCGAGATCGCCGAGGCGGTGGGCGAGATCGTCGAACGCGAGTTCGCGGGCCGCTCCGTCGTGGTCGTGGGCGCCTCGACCGGCGCGGTGATCGCGCTCGGCGTCCGCGCCCCAAACCTGGCCCGCATCGTGGCGGTCGAGCCGCACCTGGTCACGGCGGGGCTCTGGCCGGTGTTGGGCCAGCTCGGCGAGCATTTCCGCCAGGCGGGCGAAGGCGCCGCCCGGGACTTCGTCACGGCCGCTTTCGGGGTGCGCGCGGACGGGGTGGAGCCGCGCGACCACACCGCCGTGTTGTCGGGCCTGTCCTGCCCGGTCGACGTGGTGTTGGGCGCCGAGCCCTTGATGCCGCAGCGCGAGGTCGCGCGCTTTCCCAGCCTGGTGGGCGAGGCCGAGCGGCGCCGACTGTCGGAACTGCCCGGCGTGCGGCTGCACCGTGTCCCGGCCACCGGCCACAACGTCGTGGGTCAGGCGCTCCCCAAGCTGCAGGAGATCGTGCGCGAGGCCTGCCGTCGGGCCGGGCGCGTCCTCAGTCCCGCGCGGTTGAAGCTGGACGAACCGCTGCTGGAGGCGACGCCGCTTTACGCCCGCCGCGTTCTCTACTGCGGTCGGCAGGGCGAGGCGTTCGCCGAGGCCTTCACCCGCATGGCGCCCCAGGCCGCGGTGGCGGCGATCGACCTCGATCAGGGCCAGCCGCCGCCCGACGGGCCTTTCGACGCTGTGGTGCTGGGCGGACCGCCGACGCCCGCGATCCTGCCGCGGCTGGCCGACGCGTTGGCGCCTGGTGGCCATCTCGTCGCCCGTTGGCGCAGCCCCGACGCCACCCTGCGGGCCGAACTCGCCGATGCGGGCCTGGCGCTTCTGTCGCCGACGGATTTCAGCGGCACGGGCGTCGTACGCGCTCAGAAGCTGGCGGCAGGCGAGAGGGCGACGCCGGGTCTTTTTCTGCATTTCGCCGCCCTGGCGCCGCTGCTGATGGACATCCGCACCCGCCTGCCGGCCATCGGGCTCGGCTCGGACCCGCAGCTTCGGGTGTTCTACGACACCCCGCCGATCAGTACGACGCAGCCGCCCCTGGACGCGCCCAAGGTGCTGCTGATCCAGCGGCCCATGGCCACCAGCGACGACTATTGGCGCGAGACCATGGCCCGGCATGTGCGCAAGGGCTGGGTCGTGGCCATGGAATACGACGACTATCCGCCGCTGATCGCCGAGGTGAAGGGCATCCCCGAGAACCCGCAGATCATGAACGTCTTCGGCTACATGCACGCCGTCCAGACCGCGAGCCCGCCGCTGGTCGAGCTGTTCCGGCCGTTCAATCCCGAGGTCGCGCTGTTCCCCAACGCCGTCTTCGACCTCGCGCCGTTCCCGCAAGGGCCGCGGCCGCGCCGGGTCTTCTACGGCGGGGTGCTGCGCGGTCGCTATCCCATCGAAGTGGCGCGCTCGCTGGGCCCGGCCTTGCAAGGGCTTGACGACGTGGAGGTGGTGGTGATCGGCGACCGCGAGGTGTTCGACGCCCTGCCCACCGCCAACAAGCGCTACTTCGAATACATGGGCTACGAGGCCTATCTGGAGCTGATGGCCGAGTGCACGATCTCGCTGTCGCCGATCGAGGCCCTGCCGTTCCGCGACACCAAGAGCGACGCCAAGTTCCTCGACGCCTCAAGGGCTGGCGTCCTGACCATCGCCTCGCCGACGATCTACGACCGCGTGATCCGGCACGGCGAGAACGGCCTGTTGGCGCGCGAGGTGGCCGACTGGGCGCCGCTGCTGCGCCAGGCGCTGACCGACGAGCCGATGCGCGCGCGCCTGGCCCGCGCGGCCTACGACCAGGTGCGCACTGAGCGGATGTTCGCCGATCAGGTCGTCCGACGCCGCGACTGGTACTGGAGCCTCTGGAACCGCCGCGAGGAGCTCAACGCGGCGCTGATGGAGCGCCTGCCGGGTCTGCGCGAGGCGATCGTCCGGCAGGACGCCGCCGAGGGCTAGCTCTCGTCGGCCTCCTCGGCCATCAGATCGCCCAGCCGGTCCAACCGCCGTTCCCACAGCGCCCGGTGGTCGGCCGCCCACTGCTCCACGGCCCTGAAGCCGGAAGGATCGAGCCGGCAGCTGCGCACCCGGCCCAGCTTCTCCGTCCGCACGAAGCCGGTTTCCTCGAGAACCTGCAGGTGCTGGCCGACGGCGGTGACCGTCACGCCCAGGGGCTGGGCCAGGTGCGAGACGGAGGCCGGGCCCAGGGTCAGGCGCTCGATGATCGCGCGACGGGTCGGGTCGCCCAGGGCA
>JAFEDM010000398.1 GCA_018241625.1 Pseudomonadota bacterium
AACCGCACCCCGACCCCGCCGGAACAGGCCGTCTGCGCGCCGTTCGTCGAACGCGCCATCGCCTTGGTCCAACCCAAGATGCTGCTGCTGGTCGGCGGCGCCTCGGCCAAGTCGATGCTGAAGAAGGATCAAGGGATCCTGTCCATGCGCGGGCGCTGGCACGAGTGGCGTTCGGCGGACGGCGCCATGGAACTGCCGGCCCTGCCGACCCTGCACCCGGCCTTCCTGCTGCGTCAGCCGCCCGCGAAGAAACAAGCGTGGATGGACCTTTTGACGCTTACAGAAAGGCTTGATCGCCCGGACCGTCCCGCCTAACCCTAGGGCGGGGACTTCAAGAGAAGGTCGCGCTTCGCCCGCACGCAGAGGGGGGCCGCGCGGAAAGAGACGGCATGACGCTGAAGAAGCGCCTGTGGGCGGGAGCCTTGGCTTTCGTCTGCTCCGCCTCCGTTGCTGGAGCCGCCGCGGCAGAGGCGCCGCCGGTGCTGTCGAACGACGACGCCAAGGCCTATTCGGCCGCCTTCGAGGCGACGGACCGGGGCGACTTCATCGGCGCCCAGATGCAGAGCGCCGACGTCAAGGACCACTCGCTCGACGGCTACCTTTCCTTCCACGCCCTGATGCACCCGACGGCGCACGTGGCCGCCTTCGACGAGCTGTCGAACTGGCTCGCGAAGTTCCGCGACCTGCCGGTGGCCGATCGCATCTTCGCCCTGGCCGCCAAGCGCAAGACCGACCCCCTGGCCGACGCCGGGCCCCGTCCGATGGATCTGGGCGACGGGCCGCGGATCGCCAATCCGGCGCTGTCCGACAAGGCGCACCGCGGCCGCGAGGCCTTCTTCGGCGGCGACGTGAAAAAGGCGCTGACCTACGCCACCGCCGCGGGCGATCGCTGGATCATCGGCCTCGCCTCCTACCGGCTGCGCGACTTCGACAAGGCGCGCGACGCCTTCGCCGACCTGGCCCGCGACGGCGAGTGCGACGCCTGGATGCAGTCCGCCGCCGCCTACTGGGCCAGCCGTTCGGCCGACGCCCAGGGCGACGCGGAAGCCGCCGCCAAGTACCTGCGCGCCGCGGCCCGCAATTCCGAAACCTTCTACGGCATGGTGGCCGGCCGCCAGCTCAAGCTAGCCAGTGAAGCCAGCGCCAAC
>JAFEDM010000399.1 GCA_018241625.1 Pseudomonadota bacterium
AGCATCTCCGCCGGGGTGGGCGCCGCCGGGGTCTGGGCGGGTGCAGCCTGGTCCTCAGCCACGCAGGATCGTCCCCGTGCGGCGGATCTTCTTCTGCAGCTGCAGCACGCCATAGACCAGGGCCTCGGCCGTCGGCGGGCACCCGGGCACATAGACATCCACCGGCACGATCCGGTCGCAGCCGCGCACCACGGAATAGCTGAAGTAGTAGTAGCCGCCGCCGTTGGCGCAGGATCCCATCGAGATCACGTAGCGCGGCTCCGGCATCTGGTCGTAGACCTTGCGCAGCGCCGGAGCCATCTTGTTGCACAGCGTGCCGGCCACGATCATCACGTCGCTCTGACGCGGGCTGCCGCGCGGCGCGAAGCCGTAGCGCTCCAGGTCGTAGCGCGGCATGGACGCCTGCATCATCTCGACCGCGCAGCAGGCCAGGCCGAAGGTCATCCACATCAACGAGCCCGTGCGGGCCCAGGTGATCAGGTCGTCGACGCCGGCGGTGATGAAGCCCTTGTCGGCGAGCTGCTGGGAGACCCCGTCGAAGAACGGATCATGCGCCTTCGGATTGTAGCCCTCGACCGAGGTGCGCGCGCCGGCGCCCGCCGGCACGATCAGGTTCTGGCCGCCGGAGCGGGCTGGAAGGCTCACTCCCATTCCAGGGCTCCCTTCTTCCATTCGTAGATGAAGCCCACCGTCAGAACGCCGAGGAAGGTCATCATCGACCAGAAGGCGAACTGGCCCACCGCGGCCGGCAGCTTCATCAGCGCCACGGCCCAGGGGAACAGGAAGGCGACCTCCAGGTCGAAGATGATGAACAGGATCGAGACCAGGTAGAAGCGGACGTCGAACTTCATGCGGGCGTCGTCGAAGGCGTTGAAGCCGCATTCGTAGCTGGAGAGCTTCTCCGGATCCGGCGCCTTGGGGGCCAGCGACCCGGCGAACAGGATGAAGATGATCCCCAGCGCCGCCGCGATCCCTAGGAAGATCACGATGGGCAGGTACTGGAGCAGGAAGGCGTTCATGGTGGTCCTTGGCCCACAAATGCGAGTCCCTGAGGGGGAGTCTCTTTGGGGAGTCGGGGCCCTTCTAGACCACACATCCGGCGGTTTCAAACAGGGCCGTGTTGCGGCGCGGAAAGCTCACGGAGGCGTCGCGGCAAGCTCACAAAAAATGCCCGCGTTATGTCGCCTGCGACAGCATCTTCCGTTGACACGATTCCACCTCGGACATATCAGACGCGCCTCGCGTTTCGGCGCGGGTCTTTTGAGTGCGGATGTAGCTCAGTTGGTTAGAGCGCCGGCCTGTCACGCCGGAGGTCGCGGGTTCAAGTCCCGTCATTCGCGCCACTCTCCCCTTCAAGGTTTCGCATAAGGGCCCAGCGCCGCGATCAGCGACTGCAGCCGTTCGGCGTGGCGCCTCCAGCGGCGGACCGGGCCCGCGTGGATCGGCCGGCGAACCTGGGCGACGCTGGCGGTCGAGACCGCGCCCTCTCGCCGATGGAAATCCAGCATCGCCGGGTCCCAGCCGAGGCCTGTGACCTCAGCCAGGCGGCGGATCGCGACCTGGGGGTCGGCGACCAGGGCTTCGTAGCCCACATCCAGAAAACGTCCGGGGGCAACGGCGTCCCAATGATCCATGATCGCGCGGTAGCGGGCATATTCCGCGCCGATGTCGGCCAGGTCGAACAGGGTCTCGTTGCCGTGCACGAAGAACTGCCGCCACACCGCGAAGCCGTTGTCGATCGGGTCGCGCTGGACGTGCAGGACGGTCGCATTCGGGAACAGGGCGCCGATGACGCCCGCGTGCAGATAGGACTCCAGGGTCTTGTCGACGAAGCGTGAGCGACCGTCCCAGCCGCGGGCGCGCATGGCCTCCAGGTAGCGGGTGACGAGATCGCGGGCCGCGGCCGCGGTCGTGGGATAGCCGTTCTGGAGCAAACGCGGCATCACGCCGGTCTCGCCCAGACCCTGGACTTGCGGATGGCTCGCCAGGATCTGTTCGACCAGGGTCGAGCCGGACCGCGGAAACCCCACGATGAAGATCGGCGCGGCGCTCGAACTCCCCTGCCCCTTCAGCCGCGCCAGGCGTTGGGACGTGGCGACACTGCGAACATGGTCGACGGCCGCGGCGTTGGCCTGCGCGGCGCCGGCGACGTCCACTCGCGCGCGTTGGGCCCGGTTGCCCGCGTCGAAGGCGGCGAAGGCCTCGGCGTCACGGCCCTGCCGGTCGAACACTTCGCCCAGGGCGAACCAGAGGCCGACGCGTTGGTCCGGTGGCGTGTCGGGGTTGGCGGCGGCGTCCCGCATCCCAGCCACCTCGCTCTCGTCCAGCGCCGCCGGGTCGAGCAGCGCGATGCGGGTCAAGGCCGCCCAGCGCTGCAGCGGCTCGGCCGCCAGGATCCGGTTCTGGGCGATCGCTTCGGGGAAGCGGCCCAGC
>JAFEDM010000039.1 GCA_018241625.1 Pseudomonadota bacterium
AGCAGATCGGCCTGGCAGCCCCGGGTGCCCAGGTGCACGTCGGAGATGAACACGGTCCGATAGTGGCGGACTGCGGCATCGGTCACGAAAGACCTCTCAAGTCGCCCATACTCTGCGCACATCTGGAGCGATTTGATGTCGGTTTTGCGAAGGCGCAGCTGCGGCCTTTCGCGTTCTTCGAAGAATCGGTAGGGCTTGCGGTTAGCGCTTCTCCTCCCCAGCTCGCTGCCAGTGGCCCAGATGGACGCCATAACCTATCCCGCCCAATCCGACCGGGCGAGGGCGACGCCCAAGTCGCTGCGTACGCGTGCGCGCATCCTCGACGCCGCCATGCGGCTGTTCGCCGAGATCGGCTACCATGCCGCGACCAACGGCCTGATCGCCGACGCCGCCAAGCTGACGCGCGGGGCCATGCTCTATCACTTCGCCACCCGCGAGGAGCTGGTGGAGGCGGCGGTCGAGCACATCGAGGTCGAGCGCGCACGCCTGTTCGAGGCCGCCGCGCGCACCTCGGCCGCGCCCAATTCCAGCGGCGTGGGGCAGGACGCCTCCGAGGCCGCCATCGACGCCTACTGGGCCCTGCTGCACGAGCCGGCCTTCGTGGCCTTCGCCGAGCTGGAGGCGGCCGCGCGCACCGAGCCCATGCTGCGGCCGAGGCTGGCCGCCGCCCAGGCCGCCTTCGACCGCGCCCAGGTGGGCGGCGGTTTCGGGGCCATGGCCCAGGCCGGCGCCGACCCGCGCTTCCAGGCCAGCCGCGACCTCGGCCGCTTCCTGCTGGAGGGCATGGCCAAGGGCGCCATGACCTATGACGAAAAGGCCCGGCGCGAGCGCCTGCTGGCGGTGGTCAAGCGCGCGGTGCGCATGCTGAACCGCAAGGGCGACGTCCACGATCTGTGGGTGGACTAGCCCAACGAAAAAGGCCCGGGTTCCCCCGGGCCTTCTCCAACTCAATCTGACGACCGGGCCTACTTGCCGGCGGTCGGCGTCGCGGCGGCGGCGGGCTTGGCCTCCGCTTCGCGGCGGCGGTGCTGGCCGCCCATCTTTTCCATGGCGGCGATCTCGTTCGCGTCGAGCACGCCGTCGTGGTTGGTGTCCAGCATGTCCCAGTACTTCAGGATCTGCTGGCCCACCTGGCCGCGGAGCTCCGACTTCTCGATCTTGCCGTCGATGTTCGAGTCCAGCATGCCGATCAGGCGACCCTTGTTCAGGTCGTCGTCGTAGCTGACCATGTGCTTGGAGGTTTCTTCCGTCCAGCGATAGCGGATCGCCATGTAGAACATCTCCTCCCAGCTCTGGTCGCCCCAGACCACCGTCTTCGACGGGTCGGGGTTCGACGGGTTGCGCTTGGAGTTGTCGTAGACGAAGTGGGCGATCAGCTTGGAGCCGGCCGGCACCTTCACCGGCTCGGCGAAGGTGTAGTCGCGCTGCCAGCTGAAGTCATAGCGCGGCAGGGACAGCAGCAGCTTCTCCTTGCCGTCCGGATAGCGGATCCACAGGTCCGACATCGAGCCGCGATAGTGGGCGTGCGGGAAAGCCGCATAGAGCAGGGCGTCCTTCGGGAAGCTGAGGTAGCCCACTTCCTGGTGGTGCGGATCGTTCGGCGGGATGACGATCGCGTTGTTCACGATCACCGAGTTGTGCATCACCAGGTCCGGCGTCTGGCCGTCCTTGTAGAAATAGAGCGCGATCTTGGTGTGATCGGTCGTCTCCTTGCCGAACGGCGTGTAGTGCGTCTGGAAGCCGATGGCGCCGCCCGGCGGGATCCAGGTCCCGACGTTCTTCGGCGCGATCTCGCTCTCGGCGCCGACGGCATAGCCGCCGACGGAGACGCCCCACTGGCTTTCGAACGCCTGCTGGCCGGCCTGCGGCACGTCCTTCAGGTAGCCGGTCAGCACGTGGTGGACACCCTGGCGGCTCTCGACCTTCACGGTCGACGCGCGCAGCCACTTGCCCTCGGTCTCCGGGTTTTTCACCCAGGGGTGCTGGTAGTCGACCACGCCGGAGGCGGGGATCGTATAGGCCGGGATGTCCAGGATGGCGTCCGGCTTGCCCAGCGGCCATTCGGCGGCCACGTGCTTGACGGCGCCCAGCGGGTCCTTGCCCTCGCCGCGCGGCGCGCCCTGCTCGACCCAGTGGACGATGGTCTTGATCTCTGCCGGTGACAGGTTCTTGTCGTCGGAGAACTTACCCACGTGCGGGTCGGCGTTGTAGGGCGGCATCCGGTCGGTGCGCAGCGTCTCGCGGATCATCGGCGAGAAGCCCTTCACCGTGGCGTAGTCCTTCATCGCGAACGGGCCGATGCCGCCTTCCTGGTGGCACTCGACGCAGTGCTTCTCGAGGATCGGGGCCACGTCCTTGATGTAGGTGATCTGGGCCTTCTTCTCGCGGGCCGGGAAGTCGATCAGGCAGCCCTTCGACATCTGGGTCGCGGCCGGGACCGGCTTGCCACCCAGGAAGGCCGAGATGGCGTCCGCCGCGAATTCCTTCGAGGCGGCCTTCTGGATGCCGTAGTCGGCGCGGTCGTCGACCGGGCCGCGATAGACCACCTGCCAGGTCTTCGGGTTGATCACGAAGACTTCGGCCGTGCGGTTGAAGCCCAGCGACTCGCCGATGATCTGGTTGGAGTCCATCAGGATCGGGATGTCGATGCCGTATTCCTTGGCCTCGGCGGCGATCGCGTCGCGACCGTCCTGCAGGTTCGAGTCGACCAGCATCACCTCGACGCCTTGGGCGGCGAACTTGTCGCGCAGCGCCTTGATCGCCGGGGTCATGGCCCGGGCGATCGGGCAGCCGACGCCGGTGGAGATCAGCACGATCGCCTTGTCGTCGCTCATCCGGTAGAGCTCGTGGGCCTCCAGCTTCTGGGCGTCCACCAGCATGAAGTTGTCGACCCGTTGCGGGGCGCCGGCCGCGGCCGTGGGCGTCGCCGCCTCGCCGGCGTTGTTCGCCGCAGGCGCGGCCGTGAAGCCGTAGACCAGAAGGGCGCTGACCGCCGCTCCAAACACGCCAAGTCGCGCAGACATCATCGCTTCATCCCCTTGAGTTTTGTGCTCGGTCGGCCGGCGCGCGGGAGGATACGCGTCGAGGGCCTAGCGAGCCCTTAACTTAACACCGTTCAGGGGGTGGAATCCACCGGCAGAAGATTGCCGTTTTGTCACATTATAAGCGGCTGTTTTCCCGAGGTAATTCGTCCTACAGCGTGATGTGAAAAGGCGAAGTTGACGCCGGCGTCAACCAGCGGATGTGGCTGGGCTCTTGGCGACGGCGCGCGGCGTAGGCCATGGTGCGCGCCGGACACCTTGGGGGCTTCATGAGTTTCATTACCCGCCGCAAGGCCATCGTGCTGGCCCAGCCCGAGGGCGAGGGCCATCACCTGAAGCGCACGCTCGGCTGGCCCCACCTGATGGCGCTGGGGGTCGGCGCCATCGTCGGCACCGGCATCTATACCCTGACCGGCGTGGCGGCGGGCCTGGCGGGTCCAGCGGTGATCCTCAGCTTCGCGGCGGCGGGCCTGGTGTGCGCCGCCGCCGCCCTCTGCTACGCCGAGATGGCCTCGCTGAGCCCCCAGGCCGGCAGCGCCTATGCCTACAGCTACATGACGCTCGGCGAACTGGTGGCCTGGATCGTCGGCTGGAGCCTGATCCTCGAATACACCCTGGTCTGCAGCGCCGTGGCCGTGGGCTGGGCGGGCTATGCCACCGGCCTCATCCATTCGGCGCACATCCCGATACCCGACAGCCTGCTGGCCGGACCGGACGCGGGCGGGATCATGAACCTGCCGGCGATCTTCATCTCGCTGGTGGTCACCGCCCTGCTACTGGTCGGCACCCGGGAAAGCGCGACCGTAAATTTCGTCCTGGTGATCATCAAGATGGTGGCGCTGGCGATCTTCGTGGCGCTCACCCTGCCGCACTTCGACGCCGCCCACTTCAGCCCCTTCGCGCCGCTCGGCTACGGGGCCCATGAGATCGACGGCAAGAAGGTGGGCGTGATGGGCGCCGCGGCGATCATCTTCTTCGCCTTCTACGGCTTCGACGCCATCTCCACCGCCTCGGAAGAAGCCAAGAACCCCAAGCGCGACCTCACCATCGGCATCGTGGGCTCGATGCTGCTCTGCACGGTCATCTACATGCTGGTGGCGGCCTGCGCGCTGGGCGCTTCGCCCTACGACGTCTTCTCCAAGGACGGCGCGCCGCTCGCCTTCGTTCTGAAGCAGCTCGGCCAGCCGGGCGCGGCCTCGCTGATCGCCGGCGCCGCGGTCCTCGCCATGCCGACGGTGATCATGGTGATGATGTACGGCCAGAGCCGGGTGTTCTTCGCCATGTCGCGCGACGGCCTGCTGCCCAACGCGCTCTCGGCGGTGAACAAGCGCGGCGTGCCCGCGGCGGTGACCATCCTGACCGGCGTGATCTCGGCGGCGGTGGCCGGCGTCTTCCCCCTGTCGGAGATCGCGTCCCTGGCCAACGCCGGCACGCTCTGCGCCTTTATCGCCACGGCGCTGGCGGTGATGGTGCTGCGTCGCACCGCACCGCACCTGCCGCGCGCCTTTTCCACGCCGCTGGTCTGGCTGGTCGGGCCCTTCGCGGTGGTGGGCTGCATCTATCTGTTCACCAGCCTGTCCACCAAGACGATCACCTTCTTCTTCGTCTGGAACGCCCTCGGCGTGGTGATCTACCTGCTTTTCGGCCGGGCCGGCAGCCGGCTGAAGGCCATCGACCAGGCGATCGGCTCATAGGGTCCGCGCCAAGACGTCGCTTGGCCTGGGCGCGGCAACCGGTCTATCCGGGGATAAGCTAGGGGAGTGAGGCCGTGGCGCGTGGGCCGGGCGGAGCAGCAATGGGGCCAGGCGGCCGCAAGGGCCCCGACCTGACGGTCGGCGCGATCGGGCCGACCCTGATCGCCTTCATGCTGCCGGTGCTGGGCTCCAACATCCTGCAGTCCATGAACATGACCGCCAACATGTTCTGGGTCAGCCGGGTGCTGGGCGAGGCCGGCGTCACGGCCACCAACAACGCCACCCAGATCTTCTTCATGATGCAAGGCGCGGCCTTCGGCGTGACCATGGCCGCCAACATCCTGATCGGCCAGGCGGTGGGCGCGAAGGACGAGGCCCTGGCGCGGCGCGTGGTCGGCACGGCCACCACCTTCTTCCTGTTCCTCTCGGTGCTGATCGGCGTGTTGGGCGGCATCGCCACGCCGCACATCCTGGACGTCATGAAGACCCCGCCGCAGGCGCGGGCCGACGCCATCGCCTACCTGCGGGTGATCTTCGCCGCCGCGCCTTTCACCTTCTTCTTCAACTTCGTGATGATGGCCCAGCGGGGCGTCGGCGACAGCCGGACCCCCTTCTATTTCGCGCTCCTGCAGGTGGGGCTCGACATCGTGCTCAACCCACTCTTGCTGATGGGGCTCGGGCCGTTCCCGAAAATGGGCATCGCCGGTTCGGCGACCTCGACCTTGATCGCTCAGGGCACGACGCTCCTGATGATGGTCGCCTGGCTCTACCGCCAGCGCTCGGTGCTGATGCTGCGGCCGGCCGACTTCCCGTTGCTGATCCCCGACCTGACGATCATCCGCACCATGCTGTTCAAGGGGACGCCCATGGCCCTGCAGATGACGGTGATCAGCTTCGCGGCGGCGACCATGCTCTCCTTCGTCAACCGTTACGGGGTGCACACCGCCGCGGCGTTCGGCGCGGCCTCCCAGCTCTGGACCTATGTTCAGATGCCGGCCATGGCCCTGGGCGCCTCGGTCTCCTCCATGGCCGCCCAGAACGTCGGCGCCCGGAAGATGGACCGGGTCGAGCGGGTCGCCATGATCGGCGCCCTCTACGCCCTGGTCTTCACCGGCGTGCCGATCCTGATCCTGCAGGCGGTCGATCCCTTCGTGCTGCAGGCCTTCCTGCACGCCGACAGCCCGTCGCTGCCGATCGCCGTGCACATCAACGCCGTGGCGCTCTGGGGCTTCATTCCCTTCGGCATCGCCTTCATCCTGTCCGGCATCGTGCGGGCGACCGGGGCCGTCTGGCCGCCGCTGCTCGGCATGCTGGTCTCGCTCTGGGGCGTGCGGGTGCCGGTCGCCTGGTTCCTCGAGCCACGCCTGAACGCCGAGGCGATCTGGCTGGCCTTCCCGATCGGCAGCCTGACCATGCTGGCGCTCTCCTGGGGCTACTACAGCTGGAACGGCTGGGGCTCCTGGCGGCGCGCGCGCATGCTCGACCTGACGCCCAGCGCTGACGCACCCGACGTCAACCTCGGCCCGCCGATGATGGACGAGAGCGAGGCGATCATCGCCGAGGAAGAACGTGAGCTGGGCATCCCGTTCGGCGAAGCCGCAGAGGGTGCGACCGGCGGCTAGGCAGATGCTCCCCCAGCGCGGAGCGCGATTGAGGGGGAGCTGTCACCGCAGGTGACTGAGGGGGCTGAAGCCCACCGGTCCATCTGCCGCGGATGATACCCCCTCCGTCTCTCGCTTCGCTCAAGACACCTCCCCCTGATCGCGCTGCGCGCTTGGGGGAGGATCTTAGGCGCGGCTTTCCATCAGCGCCGAATAGACCAGGGTCCTGAGCTCGCGGCGGATGGGATAGGTCGCCGAGGGCATCAGCTGGGTCATGAACACCACGGTGACATGCTCCACCGGATCGACCCAGAAGGCGGTCGAGGCCGCGCCGCCCCAGTAGAACTCGCCCTGGGAGCAGGGGATCAGGGTCTTCGGCGGATCGAACACCACGGCGAAGCCCAGGCCGAAGCCGATGCCGGCATAGGTGCTCTCGCTGAACAGCGACTTCGACAGCTGGGTCAGGTCCTGGCCGCCCGGCAGGTGGTTGGAGGTCATCAGCCGCAGGGTCATCGGCGAGATGATCCGCGCCCCGTCCAGCTCCCCGCCGTTGGCCAGCATGTTGGTGAAGCGCAGGTAGTCGGCCGCCGTGGAGACCAGGCCGCCGCCGCCGGATTCCATCGGCGGCGGCTTCAGGTACGGGCTCTTCGTCGGGTCGTCGTTGAGGGTCAGCTGGCCGGTGGGCTTGGCCTGCAGGTCCATCGGCCCGGTGGGCGAGGCCGAGTAGCAGGCGGTGAACCGCTCGCGCTGGTCCTCACGCACGAAAAAGCCGGTGTCGACCATCTTCAGCGGGTCGAAGATGCGTTCCTTGAACACCTCGCCCAACGGCTTGCCGGCGATCTTCTGCACCAGGTAGCCGCAGACGTCGGTGGAGACGGAGTAGTTCCAGGCGTCGCCCGGCGAGAACTCCAGCGGCAGCTTGGCGAGCTCGCCGACGAAGGCTTCAAGATCGCGCCCGGCGTGGGCCTCCTCCAGCTTCAGCTTGCGGTAGGCGGCGTCGACGTTGGTGCGGCTCTGGAAGCCGTAGGTAAGGCCCGAGGTGTGGCGCAGCAGGTCGACCACCTGCATCGGCCGGGCGACCGGCGTGGTGGCGAACGGCCCGACGCCGGCGGCGAACACGGCCAGGTTGGCGAAGGCCGGGATGTGCTTGGCCACCGGATCGTCCAGCGCGATCAGCCCTTCCTCCACCAGGGTCATCAGGGCGACCGAGGTCACCGGCTTGGTCATGGAGTAGATGCGGAAGACCGCGTCGTCCTTCAGCGGGACCTTGCGCTCCACGTCGGCCAGGCCCAGCACGCTTTCGAAGACGGTCTCGCCGTCGCGCGCGACGACGATCTGGGCGTTCGGGATCAGGCCGGGACCGACGTACTTGCTCTGCAAGTGACGCTCGAGCCGCTTCAGGCGATCCTTCGAGAAACCCAGGTCCTTGGCCTTGCTCATCACGCGTCCTCCGTTGACGCGTCTGTCTTGCCCTTGCCTTCCGCCCCGTCGCAAGCGTCAGCTTGCGGCGAAGGAGATCGTTCGATGGAAACCGTAAGCACCGAAACCCGGGGCCGCACCCTGATCGTCACCATCGAGCGGCCGGCCGCGCGCAACGCCGTGGACGGGCCGACGGCGCGGGCGCTCTACGACGCCTTCAAGGCTTTCGACGCCGACGCGGCCCTGGACGTGGCGATCCTGCAGGGCCGCGACGGGGCCTTCTGCGCAGGCGCCGACCTCAAGGGCGTGGCCGACGGGCGCGGCAATCCGGTGCATCGCGACGGCGACCTGGGGCCCATGGGGGTGACGCGGCTTCAGCTCGGCAAGCCGGTGATCGCGGCGGTGGAGGGGCACGCGGTGGCCGGCGGCCTGGAGGTCGCCTGCTGGTGCGACCTGCGCATCGCCGCCGAGGGCGCGGTGTTCGGGGTGTTCTGCCGCCGCTGGGGCGTGCCGCTGATCGACCTCGGCACCGTGCGCCTGCCCCGGCTGATCGGCGCCTCGCGGGCCATGGACCTGATCCTCACCGGACGCCCGGTGGACGCGGCCGAAGCCCACGCCATCGGCCTCGCCAACTACCTCGCGCCCAAGGGCGGCGCCCTGGACAAGGCGCTCGAGCTCGCCGAGCGGCTGTCGGCCTTCCCGCAGCTCTGCATGCGCAACGACCGGCTCTCCGCCCTCGGCCAGTGGTCCATGGACTGGGAGCAGGCGACGACCGCCGAGATCGCGCTGGGGATGGAAACCCTGCGCTCCGGCCAGGCCCAGGAAGGCGCCGCCCGGTTCGCCGCCGGCGCGGGAAGGGGCGGCGCGTTCTGACCTTCCTTTCCCGCGGAACGCGGGAGAGGGGGACCGCTCGCCGAAGAGCGAGCGGTGGAGAGGGAAGGCCGCAAGCTCAGAGGCTGCCGCTCGCCCTATCCACCATTGGCTCTTCGCTTCGCTCGGCCAACGGTCCCCTTTCCCGCGAGCGGGAAAGGAAGATTGCTACATTCGAACAGGCGTTTGATAATGCCCCGACGCTCATTTCATACCCATAATTCTAAAATCGAGCGCACTGGGAGATAGACCATGGCGTGGGATTTCGAGACCGATCCGGAGTTCCAGAAGAAGCTGGACTGGATCGAGACCTTCATGGCCGAGGAGGTCGAGCCGCTGTCTCACCTCGGCATGGCGGCCTTCAGCTCGCTGGGCCGCGAGAAGTTCATCAAGCCGCTGCAGGAAAAGGTGAAGGCCGAAAAGCTGTGGGCCTGTCACCTCGGCCCCGAGCTGGGCGGTCAGGGCTACGGCCAGCTGAAGCTGGGCCTGATGAACGAGAAGCTGGGCCGCAATTCGCTGGCCCCCACCGTCTTCGGCTGCCAGGCGCCCGACAGCGGCAACGCCGAGATCATCGCCCATTACGGCACCGAGGCCCAGAAGGCGAAATACCTCTGGCCGCTGCTGAACGGCGAGATCCGCTCGGCCTTCTCGATGAGCGAGCCCACCGGCGGCTCCGACCCGCTGACCTTCAAGACCCGCGCGGTGCTGGAGGGGAACGAGTGGGTGATCAACGGCGAGAAGTGGTTCTCCACCAACGCCAAATATTCGAAGATCCTTGTGCTCTATGCGGTCACCGACCCGGACGCCAAGGACCCCTACAGGCGCACCTCGATCTTCCTGGTGCCGACCGACACGCCCGGAGTGGAGATCGTCCGCAACGTCGCGGTCGGCGGCGGCGGCGAGATCGGCGGCGGCAACGAGGGCTATGTCCGTTACAACAACGTGCGCCTGCCCTACGACGCCCTCCTGGGCGAGCGCGGCGCGGCCTTCGTCATCGCCCAGGTGCGCTTAGGCGGTGGGCGCGTGCACCACGCCATGCGCACCGTCGGCGCCTGCCGCAACGCGCTGGAGCTGATGTGCAAGCGCGCGGTCAGCCGCACCACGCGCGACGGCAAGCTCGCCGACCTGCAGATGGTCCAGGCCGACATCGCCGACAGTTGGATCCAGCTCGAGAGCTTCCGCCTGATGGTGCTGCGCACCGCCTGGCTGATCGACAAGCACCAGGATTACCAGATG
>JAFEDM010000003.1 GCA_018241625.1 Pseudomonadota bacterium
CCAACCTCAGCGCCGGCGACGAGAAGGCGCTGACCTCGCGGATGTTAACCGGTCGTTGATCACGATCGCGGCAGATTGAGCGGGCGTTAACCATACCGAGCCCGCCCCGCAGTGACGCCGATCCGCCCAAACGCGTTCCCGACCCAGCCGCCGCAGACCGCGGCCGCCCAGGGTGCGGACGCCGCGCGGGCCGCGGCCCAGCGGGCCTTCTTCGACGCCGCCATGGGCCGCGCCAACGCGCCCGCCGCCTCTGCGGCGCCCCAGGCGCCGGCCTTCACCCCCACGGCCGCGGCCGCCGCGCCGGCGCAGATTCGACCCGCTCAGACGCCGGCCGAAGCGCCCTCCAAGATCCTGCGGCCGGGTTCTTTGCTGGACATCCGCGTCTGAAGACTCGGGGCCTTTAGCTAAACCTATAGAATAATTAACTTCCTTAACTTGGAACGCGGGTCGTTCGGGCGTGTTTTCTGCTCCGATATGCAAACTCGGAACTCCAGGATCCATGCGGAAGCCGTGGCGCTGTGGCAGGCGCTGTACGGCGAGCAGCAGCCCCCGCCGGAGGCGGACGGCCTGGACCTGCTCGACCTGGTGACGCGTCGTCTGCCCGAAGAACGCTATGTGCGCCTGCGCTCGCCGTTCCTTCGGCCCTCGACGATCGTGGGGCCCGGCCAGCCGACCGAAGAGAGCGCCCTGGACTAGGCGTCCCGTCGCTTACGCGGCCTTCTTCTTCGCCTTCTTGTGTCCGCCCTTGTGGCCCTTGCCGGCCTTCACGGCCTTGGGCGGCTTCGGCGCCTTGACCTTCTTCTCGTCCGCCTTGGACGCCTTCGGCGCCTTGGGCTCGTCGTGCGCCCGGGCCAAGTCTCGCAACAGGCCCACGAACGCCGCGCGGCGGCCGCCGCCGGAAATCAGCTTCAGCAGCTTGGCGTCGGCCTGGGCCATCTTCGGCCGGGCGTCGGCCAGGGCCAGGCGGCCTTCCTCGGTCAGGCGCACGGCGTTGGCGCGGGCGTCGACGTTGGAGCGTTCGCGTTCCAGCAGGCCCTTGCCGATCATCCGCCGCGCCATGTCGGCGAGGGTCGAGCGGTCGATGCCGGTGATCCGCACCAGGTCGGCCTGGGTCGCGCCCTCCCGCTCGTCGGCGGCGGCCAGCACGGCGTACTGGCGCTGGGTGATCCCGGCCTCGCCGAACTCTTCCACATAGATGTCGAGGGCGCGCTGCAGGGCGCGGTGGAGGAGGTGGCTCGGTGACTGGTCGAGCGCGGCGATGCCGCCCTTGGCGCCGGACTTAATCTTGGCCATCGGTTTCCCCCGCGCGGCTTGGAAGCGTCAGTAGAGGAAGAATGCGTCTGTTTGATAACAGACGATCCGTGGTCGGCGCAGCAGTTTTACGGCGCGTCGATCGGCGGCCCGGGCGCCGGTTCCTTGGACTTCTCCGCCTCTTCGTCGGGCATGTGCTTCATGAGCAGGGGCGCCTGGCTCATGGCGAACAGGAAGATCACGATCGCCACGCCCGGAAACTTGAAGAAGGCCCAGACGCGGGTCGACTGGGTGCGCCAGACCACCTCGTTGGCCACCGCCAGGGCGAAGAACATCAGCGCGTAGCGCAGCGTCAGGGTGCGGACGACCGGCTCCGGCAGGTGGAAGGCGTCGCCCATCAGCGCCTTCAGGGCGTTCTTGCCGCGCGCATAGCCCGACAGCAGGAAGGCGCCGAACCCGGCGTACAGCACCGTCGGCTTCATCTTGATGATGCGCTCGTCGTGCAGCAGCACCGTCGCGCTGCCGAACACCACGGCCATCACCGCCGTCACCAGCGGCATGGGCGCGATGCGCCGGTCCATGAACCAGGCCGCGGCCAGCGCCACGAGCGATATCGGCACGATGACCAGGCTGGCGGTCACCGCATTGCCGGTGATCTGGGTCGCCGCCAGGAACCCGATCAGCGGGCCGTAGTCGATGGCGGCCCGCACCCACATACGCGTCTTTGGGGTCAACGGATCGGCTCCGACAGGCCCACCAGCGAACGGGCGAAGGCGTGGGCGTCGAAGGGCTGCAGGTCGTCGATCCCTTCGCCCACGCCGATCAGCTTGATCGGACTGTCCGAGGCCTGAGCGACCGGCACCAGCACCCCGCCGCGCGCGGTGCCGTCCAGCTTGGTCATCACGATGCCGCTGACGCCGATCTGGTTGCCGAAGATGTTCTCCTGGGCCAGCGCGTTGCGGCCCACCGTGGCGTCCAGCACCAGCAGGGTCTCGTGCGGGGCGTCCGGATCGATCTTCTTCACCACCCGGATGATCTTGTGCAGCTCGTCCATCAGGCCCTGCTTGTTCTGCAGGCGCCCGGCGGTGTCGATCAGCACCACGTCGTAGCCCTGGGCCTTGGCCTTCTCCACCGCCTCGAAGGCCAGGCCCGCCGCGTCGGAGTTCATCGGCCGGGAGATGAAGTCGGCGCCGGCGCGTTCAGCCCACACCTTCAGCTGCTCGACGGCGGCGGCGCGGAAGGTGTCGCCGGCCACCACCAGCACCTTGGCGCCGCGGCTGACCAGGTCGGAGGCGATCTTGCCAAGCGTGGTGGTCTTGCCCGACCCGTTCACGCCGATGAACAGCACCACATAGGGCCGCGGGCCCTCCAGGGCGTCGAAACGGCCCTGGCGGGCGGCGAGCTCGTCGCCGATCGCGGCGGCCAGGGCCTCCTTGATCTCGTCCTCGGAGACCGCCTTGCCGAACTTCTCGTCGGCGAAGCGCTGGGTGATGCGCGCGGCGGAGTGCGGGCCGAGGTCAGCCTCGATCAGCATCTCCTCCAGCTCGTCGAGCTTGGCCTGATCCAGGGGTTCCTTGGCGACGAAGACCTGGGTGATCTGCTCGCTGATCTGCTTGGAGGAGCGCGTCAGCCCTTCGGTGAGCCGCGAGAACCAGCCGCGTTTGGGTTCGGTCATAGGCGCGCCTATAGCGGGCGGATTGCGCCCCGTCACGAACCCTTCCAGGCTGAGCTTCCATGGATCGCCTGACCGCCACGCTCACGGTGCTCGACTACGCCGCCGTCGCGGTGTTCGGCGCGACCGGCGCCCTGGCCGCGGCCAAGCGCAAGCACGACATCGTCACCTTTGGCTTCTTCGCGGCGGTCACCGGCGTCGGCGGCGGCACCCTGCGCGACCTGCTGATCGGGGCCCCGGTCTTCTGGGTGGGCAAGCCGCAGTATGTGATCGTCTGCCTGGTCGCCGCCGCGGCGGTATGGATCCTCGGACCGCAGCGCTTCCGGGGCCAGGCGTTGAACTGGCTCGATGCCCTGGGGATGGCCGCCTACACCGTGGTGGGCGCGCTGAAGGCCCAGTCGCTGGGCGTGCCGCCGTTCAGCGCCGTGGTCATGGGCGTGCTGACCGCCACCTTCGGCGGGGTGATCCGCGACGTCCTGGCCCACGAGCCGTCGGTGCTGCTGCAGCGGGAGCTCTACGTCACCCCGGCGCTGGCCGGCGCGACGGCCTTCGTGGTCCTGACCCGGGTGGGCATGCCGACCATACCGGCCGGCGTGGCCGGCTTCGGCATCGCGCTGACCCTCCGCGCCGGGGCGATCCTTTGGAAGTGGTCTTTGCCGGGGTTCGGCGGGCCGAGCGGCGACTAGCTATTCCGCGGCCTGGAGGGCGCGGACCCGGCCAAGAGACTTTCCGCCGTCACGGCCCGTGATCTCGATCGGGACGATGCCGCCCACCGCCGCCTCGCCGGTGAAGGCGATCTCGGTGAAGTCCTCGGCGCGAGCCACGCCCTCACGCTCCACCAGGCCCATCAGCGTGCGGCCGACCTGGCGGTCCAGGTGGCGGCTCAGCGCCGCCTCGCCCGCCGCCCGCAGGCGCGCGGCGCGGTCCTTGACCACCGGCCTGGCCACCGCCGGCATCCGCGCGGCCGGCGTGCCGGGGCGCGGGCTGTAGGGGAAGACGTGCAGGAACGACAGCCCGGCCTCCTCTACCAGCGACAGGGTGTTCGCGAACATTTCGTCGGTCTCGGTGGGGAAGCCCGCGATCAGGTCGGCGCCGAAGGCCACGTCGGGCCGCACGGCGCGGACGTCGGCCACCAGCTTCAGCGCGTCGGCGCGCAGGTGGCGGCGCTTCATCCGCTTCAGGATCATGTCGTCGCCCGCCTGCAGCGACAGGTGCAGATAGGGCATCAGCCGCGGCTCCTCGGCCAGGCAGCGCAGCAGGTCGGCGTCGATCTCGGCCGCGTCGATGGACGACAGGCGCAGGCGCGGCAGCTCCGGGACCAGCTTCAGGATCCGCGCCACCAGCTGGCCCAGCGTCGGGGCGCCCGGCAGGTCGGCGCCCCAGCTGGTCACGTCGACGCCGGTCAGCACCACCTCGCGGTAGCCCTGGGCGGCCAGCCTTCGCACCTGCTCCACCACCTCGCCCGCGGGCGCCGATCGCGAGTTCCCGCGGCCATAGGGGATGATGCAGAAGGTGCAGCGGTGGTCGCAGCCGTTCTGGACCTCGACATAGGCGCGGGCGCGGTCCTTCAGGCCCCCAAAACCATCTTTGGCCACCAGATGCCCGGCGGTCTCGCGCACGCTCATGATGTCGTTGACCCGCACGCGGCCGGCCTCCGGCTTCGGCAGGTAGGCGCCGGGCGCGGACTTCTCGGCGTTGCCCAGCACCAGATCCACCTCGCCCATGGCGGCGAATTGGGCCGGGTCGATCTGGGCCGCGCAGCCGGTGACGATCAGCTTGGC
>JAFEDM010000400.1 GCA_018241625.1 Pseudomonadota bacterium
CCCCATGGCGGTCGCGAAGAAGGCCTGGGCGTTCTGGCCTTCCTCGTCGGCGCCCACGAACTTCACGTGCACCTCGGGGTCCAGGCCGGCCTTCGCAAGCCAGGGTTTGAGCTGGGCGATCTTCTGGTTGGCGGCCACGCCCTTGATGGTGTTCGCCTGGACCAGCACCAGGCGCTGGCCCTCGCGCCGCTGGATCTGAGAGACCTGCTGGGTCGGGACCTGCTTGACGAAATAGCTCGCGGGCACCGGGCCCGAGGGCGTGGTGATCTTCAGCTGGTCGAACGCCGCCACGGTGCGCGACGTGGCGGGGAAGCGGACGCGGATGTCCAGCTCGTCCTCCACGTCGTCGGGGCGGAAGCGGCCCACCAGCACCCCGTCAGTCAGGAACTGGATCGCCTGGCCGACCGACAGCACGTCGACGCCGTAGCGGCCGGCGGCCACCCGGTCGACGGCCAGGTTGTATTCGATGCCCGGGGAGGTGCGGTTGTCCTCCTGGTCGATCAGTTGCGGATCGGCGGCCAGCTTGGCCTTGACGATGTCGGCGGCCTTGTTGACCGCCGCCGGGTCATGGCTCTGCAACTGGACCTGGATAGATTTGCCGATCGGGGGGCCGCTTTCCGGCTCGCGCACCTCGATCTCCACGCCGGGAACGTTGGCCACGCGCTTGCGGATGTCGGCGGCGATGTCCGCGCCGGTCAGGCCAAGCGCCTTGCGGTCCTCGAACTTGTCGAAGTGGATCTGAATGCGGCCGATGGTGTCGTTGGGCGGCGAGCCGGGGCCGCCGTTCGACAGCACGCCGCCGGAACGGACGTAGAGCGAGTCCGCCCCCTTGACGCCGACCAGCCGCGCCTCGACCTGGCGGGTCAGGTCATCCTGCGCCTCGGGCGACATGTTGCCCCGCGCCTTGATGTAGACCGTCACCTGCTCGGGGTCCTGGTCCAGGAAGAACTCGGTCCGGTGCGGGGTCATGGCGAACCAGCCGAAGATCACGACGATCACCGCCAGCGCCACCGCGCCGGTGCGGCCAGGGTGATGGCCGAGGTAGCCGATCGTGCGGGCGTACCAGCCCATAAACCCCTTCATCTCGCG
>JAFEDM010000401.1 GCA_018241625.1 Pseudomonadota bacterium
CCCGCACCAGAGCCTCGGGCGCCGCCGCCCCGCCGATCATGATGCGCCGCAGGCTGGGCAGCCGCGCGCCCGTGGCCCGCAGGTCGTCGAGCAGCCCTTGCCAGACCGTGGGCACGGCCGCGGCGAAGGTCACGCCCTCCCCTTCGATCAGCTCGCGTAGCGAGGCGCCGTCGAGACGTTGGCCGGGCATGACCATCTTCGCGCCCGCCGCCGGGCAGGAGAAGGTCAGCCCCCAGGCGTTGGCGTGGAACATCGGGACGATCGGCATGACCACGTCGCGGGCCGACAGTCCCATCACGTCGTGCGCCAGCGTCATGAAGGTGTGCAGGAAATTCGACCGGTGGGAGTAGAGCACGCCCTTCGGATTGCCCGTCGTCCCGGAGGTGTAGCAGAGACCCGCCGGCGTCTGTTCGTCGAAACCGCCCCAGACCACGTCCTCCGACACGGCCTCGATCACGGCCTCATAGGCGTGGAGGTGCTCGGCGACCGGGACCTCGCCCGGGTCGCCCAGGACCACGATGTCCCTCACGCCGGGCAGCTGGTCCTTCAGGGCCAGCAGCGCCGGCAGCAGAGGCAGGTCGACGAGGATCACCCTGTCCTCTGCGTGGTTGACGATATAGCGCTGCTGATCGGCGAACGTCCTCGGATTGAGCGTGTGGCAGACGGCGCCGATCCCCATGATCCCGTACCAGGTCTCCAGATGACGCCCGGTGTTCCAGGCCAGGGTCGCGACCCGGTCCCCCGGCCGCACGCCGAGCGCCTTCAGCGCGTTGGAGCATCGCTTCGCCCGCCGGTAGATGTCGGCATAGCTGGCCCGGACGATCGGGCCTTCCAGCGAGCGGGTCACGACCTGCTGGCGGCCATGCTGGAGGTTGGCGTGCTCCAGGATTCTGTCGACGGTCAGCGGCCAGTCCTGCATCAGCGACCTCACCGCCAGGCCTGAGCCCAGGCCGTCGGCGCCCCGGCGCGGTTCGCGCGAATCCATCTGTTTCCTTCCTCGCCGCCGGAGCGGTCCTGCGCCTGAGGCCGCCGCGTCGTCGCCG
>JAFEDM010000402.1 GCA_018241625.1 Pseudomonadota bacterium
GTCCTCCTTCGGCAAACCCTAAGCTGCGGCCTGCGCCGCGCGCCGCGCCCGAAGGCTGAGCGCCATGGTGCTGACCAGCGAGATCACGCACATCGCGGCGAGATAGACGGCGATGGCGCGGCTCGATTTGAAATGGGCGAAGAGCGCCGTGGCGATGATCGGCGCCAGGCCGCCCCCGACGACGGAGCCCAGTTGGTAGCCCAGCGAGGCGCCCGAATAGCGCACCTCCACCGGGAACAGCTCGGCGAACAGCGCCGCCTGCGGGCCATACATCAGGCTGAGCAGGACCAGCTCCGCGCTCACCGAAAGGACGACCAGCGACGGCGCGCCCGTCTCGATGAGCGGGAAAAAGGCGAAGGCCCACAGTCCGGTGAGCGCCGCGCCCGCCATGAACAGCGGCCGGCGGCCCCAATGGTCGGAGATCCAGCCGCAGGCGATCAGCACCGGCGTCATCACGACGCTGCCCACCATCACCGCCCCTAGCATCAGGGTCTTGGTGAGGTGCAAGGTGGCCGTGCCGTAGGCCACGACGTAGGTGATCGCCACATAGAAGCAGGTGTTGTTGGCCACGAAGGCGCCGCCGGCCAGGAAGATCTCGCTCGGATGGCTGGCCAGGACCGAGAGGATGGGCGACTTCGGCTTCGGCGGGATTTCGGCGGCGGCGTGCCGGGCCTCGGCGGCCTCGAACTCGAGCGATTCCTCGAGGTTGAACTGCACGTAGAGGCCGACGCCCACGAGGATTAGGCTGAGCAGGAAGGGAATGCGCCAGCCCCAGGCCTGGAAGGCGGCCGGCGCCATCTGCGCCCCGATCACCAGGAAGATCACATTGGCCAGCAGCACGCCCAGCGGCACGCCGATCTGCACGAAGCTGCCATAGAACCCTTGTCGGTTGGGCGGCGCGTTCTCGATCGCCATGAGGGCCGCTCCGCCCCACTGCCCGCCGACCGCCAGGCCCTGGGCGAAACGCAATAGGACCAGCAGGATCGGGGCGAGGCCGCCAGCGGTGGCGTAGGACGGCAGGAGGCCGATGGCCGCGGTGGCGGCGCCCATCAGCACCAGGGCCGTCACCAGGGCGCGCTTGCGGCCGAACACGTCGCCGAAGTGGCCGAAGAGGGCGCCCCCGAACGGGCGGGCGACGAAGCCCACTGCAAAGGTGCTGAAGGCCGCCATCTGGGCCACGAACGGCGCGATGTCGCTCGGAAAGAACAGCTTGGGGAAGATCAGCGCCGCGGCCGTGCCGTAGAGGAAGAAATCGTACCATTCGATGGTCGCGCCGGCCGAGGCGGTCAGCGCGACTTTGACGATCGATGGTGTCCTCGCGGATGACTGGACGCTCAACTGTTCCTCCTAGGGGCAAGGGCGGTCTCGAGGCCCTCGCCGATCTTTACGTCCGACCTGCGTCCTGTCGATTTCGGAGCTGTTCGGCGGGACGAGCCGTCCCTGCTTCGGATCGTCCGCGTCCGGGGTCGGGTGGTCACCCGACCCCCTCGCGCGTCACCACTTCGTCCGCCAGCCAACGCGGAACTCCCGGCCGAAGGGGTCGTAGAGGTCGTAGCGACCGGCCAGCCCGGGGAAGGAGTAGATCCCCGAACTCGGCAGGACCGGGACCTGAACCGGCGCGGTGTCGAGCAGGTTCTCGACGTCGAACGTCAGTTCGGAGTCTCGCCCAAAGAGCTTGGCCTTGTAGACCAGGGTCAGGCCGAAATCGGCGTAGGGCGGAATGTCGTTCTGGTCGATCTGCACGCCGGAGGTCCAGGCCCGGTTCAGCTTGGAGGCGCCCACCAACCGCGCCCGCAGGGTGTAGGACATCGGGCCCTGCGTATAGGTCGTCGAGACGTTGCCCCGCAGGAACGGGTCGATGCCGTTCGAGCCGAGGTTGATGTAGCCGGCGCTCTTGATCGTGATCCCGTTGTCGGTGGTGTTGAACTGGGCGAGGTAGGTGGCGAGCGCCCGCACGCTGATGTCGCCCGGCCCGAGCGTGTGATGGTAGTCGAGCTCGAAATCGTAGCCCGAGGTGAACAGCTCATCGATGTTCTGCGGCGCCGAATTCACCCGGGTGATCGCCCCGCTCGCGTCGCGGACGATGAACTTGCACAGCGCCGGCTCGGTGTTGTTGTAGCAGCGCGCCACGGTGTCGGCGGAGCCCACGGTGGAGATCGCCCCGGTGA
>JAFEDM010000403.1 GCA_018241625.1 Pseudomonadota bacterium
AGTCAAAGCGTCTCAGAGGCCGACTATCACCACTCTCTTTCGGGGCGGAGTCCGCGAGGTCTCCGCCCGACCCCATAGCTTATAAGGAGCTGACCAATGGCGGAGATCACCGCTGCGCTGGTCAAGGACCTGCGCGAACGCACCGGCGCCGGCATGATGGATTGCAAGGCCGCCCTGACCGAGAACGCCGGCGACATGGACGCCTCCATCGACTGGCTGCGCGCCAAGGGCCTCAGCAAGGCCGCCAAGAAGGCCGACCGCGCCGCGGCCGAGGGCCTGGTGGCCGGCCGCGTCAGCGACGACGGCAAGACCGGCGTGCTGGTCGAGCTGAACGCCGAGACCGACTTCGTCGCCAAGAACGACACCTTCCAGGACAGCGCTCGCGAGATCGCGCGCGTGGCCCTGACGGTGGACGGTGGCGTGGACGCCATCTCCGCGGCCAAGACCGCCAAGGGCGAGACCGTCTCCGAGATGGTCACCAACATGATCGCCACCATCGGCGAGAACATGCAGCTGCGCCGCGCGGCCAAGCTGTCGGTCGCCCAGGGCGCCGTGTCCCTCTACCTGCACAACGCGCAGGGCGAGGGCGTGGGCAAGCTCGGCGTGCTGGTGGCCCTGGAAGGCGCCGGCGACCAAGCCGCTCTGAAGGACGTGGGCCGCAAGATCGCCCTGCACGTGGCCGGTACGCCGACCCCGCCGCTGGCGCTGACCGAGGCCGACCTGGATCCCGCCGCCGTCGAGAAGGAAAAGAAGTTCCTGACCGATCAGGCGATGGAATCCGGCAAGCCGCGCGAAATCGCCGAGAAGATGATCGTCGGCCGCATCCGCAAGTGGCAGGAGGAGGTCGTCCTCCTGAAGCAGCCGTTCGTGATGAACCCGGACCAGACCATCGAGCAGCTGGTGGCGGACACCGCCAAGCAGCTGGGTTCGCCGGTTTCGCTGAAGGGCTTCGTCCGCTTCCAGCTGGGCGAGGGCGTCGAGAAGGCCGGAGGCCCGGACTTCGCCGCGGAAGTGGCCTCGATGACCGGCCAGCGCTAAGCTGACAGGCGATTCCTAAACGGGGGCGCGGTGCGTTCGACGCGCCGCGCCCTCAGTGTATGTTGCGTTCATAAGACCAGAAGGAGCGGGAACCCGCCCATGCCCGACGCCCAGCCGCGCTACAAACGCATTCTCCTGAAGCTTTCGGGAGAAGCGGGCGTCGGTGGCGAAGGCTTCGGCATAGATCCCAAGACCCTGGCCGCGGTCTCCGAAGAGATCGCCCAGGTGACCCGCGCCGGCGTCCAGGTCTGCCTGGTGGTCGGCGGCGGCAACATCTTCCGCGGCGCCGCCTTGGCGGAAAGCGGGATGGAGCGCGCCAGCGCCGACTACGTGGGCATGCTGGCGACCGTGATGAACGCGCTCGCCCTGCAGGCCGCGCTCGAGAAGGTCCATATCGACACTCGGGTCCAATCGGCGATTCCGATGGCCTCGGTCTGCGAGCCGTACATCCGCCGCCGCGCGCTGCGGCACTTGGAAAAGGGGCGGGTGGTGATCTTCGCCGCGGGCCTGGGCGCGCCGTTCTTCACGACCGACACGCCCGCCGCCCTGCGCGCGGTCGAGATGGGCTGCGACGCACTGCTCAAGGGCACCAGCGTCGACGGCGTCTATACAGCCGACCCCAAGAAGGACGCCTCCGCCAAGCG
>JAFEDM010000404.1 GCA_018241625.1 Pseudomonadota bacterium
CACCCTGACCGCGGTTGTGCCCAAGGAGCTGCTGGCGGTCTCGAACATGCCGGAGGCGGCGAGCGAGCCGGCCGGCGACGGCCTGAAGCGCGTGCGGTTCGCGCCCACGCCGAAGATGAGCAGCTATCTGCTGTTCTTCGGGGTCGGCGACCTGGAGCGGGTGACGCGGCAGGTGGACGGCGTGCCGGTGAGCGTGGTGATCCGGCGCGGCGACGGCGCGAAGGCGCAGTACGCCCTCGATGCGGCGGCCCAGCTCCTGCCCTACTACAACGACTACTTCGGCCAGAGGTACCCGCTGCCCAAGCTGGACCTGGTGGCCGCGCCCGGCGACGTCTCGGGCTCCATGGAGAACTGGGGCGCGATCCTGTTCTCCCAGACCAACGTGGTCTACGACCCCAGGCTGTCCAGCGCCGGCGACCGCGAAGTGATCTTCAAGGTGGTGGCCCACGAGATGGCCCACCTGTGGTCCGGCGACCTGGTCACCATGGCCTGGTGGGACGACCTGTGGCTGAACGAGGGCTTCGCCTCGTGGATGTCGACCAAGGCCAGCGAGCACTTCCACCCGGAATGGCGCTCCATGCTGACCGCCCTGGGCGACAAGGACGAGGCCATGCTGCTCGATGCGCGGCCCTCCTCGCACCCCATCGTCCAGCGGGTGAGCACGGTGGCGCAGGCCGAGCAGGCCTTCGACCCGATCACCTACAAGAAGGGCGAGGCGGTCATCCGGATGCTGGAGGCCTATGCCGGCGAGGACGCCTGGCGGGCCGGGGTGCGCGCCTACATGGCCGAGCACGCCTATGGCAACGCCACCAGCGACGACCTGTGGCGCGCGATCGACAAGGCGGCCGGCAAGCCGGTGTCGCAGGTGGCGCGCGACTTCACCACCCAGCCCGGGGTGCCGGTCGTGCGCGTGGCGTCCAGCTCGGCCGGGATCAACCTCACCGAGACCCGGCTGGCCGAGGACGTGGTGATCCAGGGGGTCAACTTCGCCCAGGACCGTATGGACGTGGTGTCGCGCGACGCCCGCGTGCTGTCCTGGCGCGCGCCGGTG
>JAFEDM010000405.1 GCA_018241625.1 Pseudomonadota bacterium
CCCGACCAGCAGGAAGATCAGCGCCAGCAGGGCGCGCAGCTCCTCCGCCCGGAACCGCGCCGAGGCCCGCGCCCCGAACTGCGCGCCCAGCACGCCGCCGGCCAGCAGCAGCACCGCCAGCAGGATGTCGACCGTCTGGTTGCGCCCGGCCTGCAGCACCCCGGTCAGCGCCGTGGTGATGATGATCTGGAACAGGCTGGTGCCGACGATCACGCTGGCCGGCATGCGCAGGATGTAGACCATGGCCGGCACCAGGACGAAGCCGCCGCCGACGCCCATGATCGCCGACAGCACGCCCACGAAGGCGCCCAGCAGCAGCGGCGGGATCACGCTGATGTAGAGCCGCGAGCGCGGGAAGCGCAGCTTCAGCGGCAGGCCGTACAGCCAGGGCGGCCGCCGGTCGCCGCGCGGCTTCGGTGGGGCGTTGCGCCGCCGGCGCAGGATCGCGCCCAGCGACTCCCAGAACATCAGCCCGCCGATGACGCCCAGGAAGACCAGGTAGGACAGCGCCACCACCAGGTCCGCCTGGCCCAGCAGGCGCAGCCAGCGGAACAGCTCGACGCCGACCAGCGAGCCCACCGCGCCGCCGGCCGCCAGCACGCCGCCCATGCGGAAGTCCACCGAGCCCTTGCGGCTGTAAGAGATGACGCTCGACATGGACGAGGCGGCTACGTGGTTCGACATCGAGGCCACGGCCACCGCCGGCGGAATGCCCAGGAACACCAGGATCGGCGTCATCAGGAAGCCGCCGCCGATGCCGAACAGGCCGGAGATGAAGCCCACCAGGGCGCCCAGCGCCACCAGCAGGGGCGCATTCACGGACACCTCGGCGATGGGCAGGTAGATGTCCAACGTCGCCTCTACAGATCGAGGCCGACCGGCGAACGGCTCAACGGGAGAAGACGGAGAGCCGGGCGACCGTGGCGTTGTCCAGCGCGCCGGTGACCGCCAGGCCTTGATCGCGCTGATAGGCGGCGACCGCAAGCTTCAGGGCCTGTGGGTTCGAGGCGTCGGGTTGACCCTTGTAGTAGCCCAGGCGGCCCAGGATCTTCTCCGCGGCCACCGTCGCGACCACGCTGGCGGGCGCGGTCTTGGTGGTCTGGAAGGCGCCGGCCTGGGCCTCGGCCTGGACGATCTGGTTCGGCGCCAGCTTGGCCTGCAACTCCATGGCGCTGGCCCGCGCCTCGCCGTCGCCGGCGTTGGCGGCGACCAGGAACCACTTGTAGGCCTGGACCGGATCGCGCGGCACGCCGGACCCGGACTGGTAGAGCAGGCCCAGGTTGAACTGGGAATCCACCACGCCGCGCTCGGCGGCCTTCCTGAACCACTGGGCGGCGGCGGCGGGATCGGCCGGTCCGCCCTCGCCGCGGAAGTAGTAGAGCGCCAGGTTGTGCATGGCGGCCGGCTCGCCGGATTCG
>JAFEDM010000406.1 GCA_018241625.1 Pseudomonadota bacterium
CGCGCTCGCCATGTCGGGATCGTCGCTGGCCGTGACGCTGAACGCGCTCAGGACCGGGGCCAGGCGATGAACATCCTGGTCTTCCTGGCGCCGTTCTCCCTGGGCCTGGGCCTGATCGGCCTGGCGGCCTTCGCCTGGTCGCTGCGCGCCGGCCAGTACGAGGATCCGGACGGTGACGCCGCGCGGATCCTGATCGACGACGCGGACGACCGCCCGCCGGTTTGACCGCCGTCAAACGCCATCGCGGTGAAATGGGCGATCAGGGGATATGCCGACCGCCACGCTCGCCGCCCCTCGCCCCGTCCGCGCCCTGGCGCTCGCCGACCTCGTCGCCCGCTATGACGGGCGCGCCCCGCGCTACACCAGCTATCCGACCGCGGTGCAGTTCTCACCGGGGGTGGACACGCAGACCTACCGCGGCTGGCTCGCGGACCTTCCGGCAGACGAGCCGGTCTCGATCTATATCCATGTGCCCTTCTGCGGCCGGCTCTGCTGGTACTGCGGCTGCAACACCCGGGCGGTCACCCGCCACGGTCCGATCGGCGACTATGTGAACCTGTTGCTGGATGAGTTGCACGCGCTGGCCGACGCCCTGCCGGCGCGGCTTCCGGTCCAGGCGATCCACCTCGGCGGCGGCACTCCGAACATGCTGACGCCCTATGAGCTCGCCGCCCTGTTCGGCGCGCTCCGGACCGAGTTCGCGGTGGCCCCGGACTGCGAGATCGCCGCCGAGCTCGACCCCGCGGTCCTCACCCAGGCCTGGGTGGAGGCGGCCACCCGCCAGGGGCTCGATCGCGCGAGCCTGGGCGTGCAGATCCTCGACCCGTCCGTCCAGACCGCCGTCAACCGCCACGAGACTTTCGAGCAGGTCGCCGCCGGCGTCGGCTGGCTGCGCGCGGCGGGCGTGACCTCCATCAACCTCGACCTGATGTACGGCCTGCCGCATCAGACGGTGGCCAACACCCTGGAGACGATCGAGGCGATCCTGCGCCTCGCACCCGAACGCATCGCCCTGTTCGGCTACGCCCACGTCCCCTGGATGAAGTCGCACCAGAAACTGATCCCCGAGGCCGCTCTGCCCGACGGCGCCGAACGCCTCGCCCAGGCCGAGGCCGCGGCCGATCGCCTGCTGCAGGCGGGCTATGTGCGCGTCGGCCTGGATCACTTCGCGCGCCCGGACGACGCCCTCGCCGAAGCCCTGGCCACCGGCGGCGTGCGCCGCAACTTCCAGGGCTACACCACCGACGGGGCGCGCACCCTGCTGGGCCTCGGCGCCTCGGCCATCGGCCGCCTGCCGCAAGGCTATGTCCAGAACGCGACCCAGGAAGTGGCCTGGCGCGACGCGGTGAAGACCCAGGGCCTGACGGTGGTCCGCGGCGTCGCCCTCACCCCGGACGACCTGTTCCGCGGGGAGATCATCGAGCGGCTGATGTGCGACTTGGCCGTCGACCTGTCGGCGGTGTGCGCGCGCCACGGGCGGGACCTCTCGGACCTAGAA
>JAFEDM010000407.1 GCA_018241625.1 Pseudomonadota bacterium
GGCCAGAAGAGTGCCGAGCGGCGCGCAGAGCGTCTGGTGCACCGCGTGGCCCAGCTCGTGCGCCAGGGTCAGCACGTCGCGCCGCTCGCCCATGTAGTTCATGAAGACATAGGGGTGCCGCTCGGCGGTGACCGGGTGCGAATAGGCGCCCGACTGCTTGCCGGGGCGCGGCCGCGCATCGATCCACGGATGGGTGAAGAAGGTCTCGGCGGTGTCGGCGAACTTCGGCGCCAGCGCCGTGAAGCTCTCCAGCACCATGGCCTTGGCCTGGTCCCAGCCGTAGGTCTTCGGCTGGGCGGTATCGAGCGGCGCGTTGCGGTCCCAGTGGTCGAGGACATCGCGGCCCATCGCCTTGGCCTTCAGCCGATAGTAGCGATGGCTGACCGGCTCATAGGCCTCGACCACGGCGGCCTCCAGAGCGGCCACGGCGTCGGCGTGCACCTCGTTGGCGATGTGGCGGGAGGCGGCCGGGTCCGGATACTTCCGCCAGCGGTCCTCGACCTGCTTCTCGAAGGCGAGCGTGTTGAGGCACAGCGCCAGCACCGGCGTGCGTTCGGCCAGCGCCTTGCTGAGCGCCTGGGCCGCCTGCTTGCGCCGCGTGGCGTCCGGGTCGGACAGGCGGTTCAGCACCTCCGACAAGGTCAGCGTCTCGCGGCCGACCTTGGCGGTGAGCTTGGCCAGGGTCTCGTCCGACAGCCGGCTCCAGTTGGCGACGGCAGGGCCGCGGTCGATCAGCATCCGCTCCAGATCAGGCGTCAGCTCGTGCGGCCGGGTGAGGCGCACGCGCCGGATCCAGGGCCGCCAGCGCGCCGCCGGCTTGTGCGCCCGGAACGCGGCCTCGATCTCGTTGTCGTCCAGCTCGTTGAGCTCGAGGGTGAAGAACAGGCTCTCGGCCGCGATCTGCGACGAGCGGGTGCGCAGGTCGCCCTCGAACTTCGCCCAGGCCGGATCGTCGCGCGCCACGGAAGACGCGAGGCCGGCGTAGGCGCCGACGCCCCAGAGGCCGTTGGTCGCGGCCTCGTAAAGGCCGATGCCCTTGTCCAGCAGCTCGCCCAGCAACTGGGCGTCCGCCCGGCTGGCGACGAAGCGCCCCTTCAGCGCCGCCAGGGCGTCGTTGTCGATCTTGGCCTTGGCCAGGTCGGCTTCGATCTTCGGGTCGTCGCGGCCGGTATAGAGGTCAGCCAGGCTCCATTGCGGCAGGGCGTCGGGATTGTGAGCGGCGGCTTTCAGAGGGGCGTTCATGCCGCCTCTTTGCGCTTA
>JAFEDM010000408.1 GCA_018241625.1 Pseudomonadota bacterium
GCCCTCGGCCGCCAGCCGCTCGACCAGGGCGCCCACCGAACCGGCGCGCGCGAACGGCAGGGTCAGCGCCGCGCCCACCGAGACGCGGATGGCCTTGCGGTAGAGCGGGTCGCAGCAGTCGTCGTCCAGCAGCACCGCGTCGGCCCCGAACGCCGCGGCGTTGCGGAACAGACCGCCCATGTTGTCGTGGTTGGCGATGCTCGAAAAGCCCACCACCAGCGCCCTGGGCGGCAGGCTGGCCAGCAGGTCGTCCACCGAAGGCTCCATCCTCGTTCCGGCGGCCAGCACCCCGCGATGGATGTGGAAACCCGCCACCGCATCCATCACCGCCTGGCCGGCCGCATAGACCGGGAGATCCGCCGGCAGCTCGCCCAACCGTTCGCCGAGCGCGCCCAGTCGCTGTTCAGCGACCAGCACCGAGCGCAGCGGATGGCGGCCGGCGCGGACCAGCTTCTCCAGCACCACGACGCCCTCGGCGATGAAGCGGCCGTCGCGGCCCACCAGGTCGCGCTCGCGCACCTGGCGGTAGTCGGCCAGCCGGGGATCGTCAGGGTCGTCGATGCGGGTCGCGTTCAGCACCTGAGGCTTGTGTCACGGGCCCCGTCGGCTGCGCAAATCTTCGCCCGAACACAGTTCGAACTGGCGCGCGGCGGCAATCTGTACGATGTTTAGTTATCAGGGAGAACCTCTATGGCCGACGGAAACATCGCCAACCTGGCAGACCTCCGCGCGAAGGCTCGCGAAGACGCCTACGCCGCGCCGCTGGAAAGCCTGAACCCGGCCCAGCCGGAGCTGTTCGAGGCCGACGCCATGTGGCCGATCTTCGAGCGCCTGCGCGCCGAGGATCCGGTGCACTACACCGCCGAACACGAGTTCGGGCCCTATTGGTCGATCTGCAAGTACAACGACATCATGGCGGTGGACACCAACCACCAGCAGTTCTCCTCGGACTTCCTCAAGGGTGGGATCACCATCGCCGGCGGCCAGGCGAACATGGACCCGCTGCCCATGTTCATCGCCATGGACCCGCCGAAGCACGACGTACAGCGCAAGGCGGTGAGCCCGGCCGTCTCGCCCCACGCGCTGATGGAGATGGAGCCCCTGATCCGCGAGCGCGCCGGCGCCATCCTCGACGGCCTGCCGATCGGCGAGGAATTCGACTGGGTCGACCTGGTGTCGAAGGAACTCACGGCCATGACCCTGGCGACGCTGTTCGACGCGCCGCAGAAGGACCGCCGCCAGATCACCTACTGGTCGGACGTGGTCACCGCCGCGCCGCGGCCGGGCGGCCTCGTGGAGACCATCGAACAGAAGCTCGGCATCTTCACCGAGTACCACGCCTATTTCACGGGCCTGTGGAACGAGAAGGTCAACGCCCCGCCGACCGGCGACCTGATCTCCATGCTGGCCCACCATCCGGACACCCGGAACATGGAGCCGCGCGAGTACTTCGGGAACGTCGTGCTGCTGACCGTCGGCGGCAACGACACCACCCGCAACACCATCTCCGGCTCGATCCTGGCGCTGAACCAGAACCCCGATCAGTACCAGAAGCTGCGCGACAACCCCGACCTCATCCCGTCGATGGTCTCCGAGACCATCCGCTGGCAGACCCCGCTGGCCCACATGCGCCGCACGGCCGTGAAGGACTTCGAGTTCCAGGGGCGGAAGATCAAGGAAAGTGAC
>JAFEDM010000409.1 GCA_018241625.1 Pseudomonadota bacterium
GCCCCGACGGGCGCCGGCGCCGCCGTCGCAGGCTTGCTGGGCGGGTTCGCCGCCGGGGTGGGCTGCCCCGGGCTCGCCGGCGCGCCGTCCGTGGGCTTGGGTTTCGGCTTCGCCGGCTTGGCGTTGAGCCTGGCGTAGGGGATCGGCTTCTTCGGCAGGCCGGCGGCGGCTTCAGCCGGTTTCGGCGGGGGCTTCGGCGCATCGTCCTGGGCCAGGGCGCCGGCCCATGGCGCAGCGGTCAGCGCCAGGGCGGCCAGGGCGGCGAGGACAGTGGAGCGCATCCGGACGAAAGCCCCTTCGGAGTTGCTCTTCGCTTGTAGGGCGCCGCGGCGAGTCCGTCCAAGCGGCGCCTTGCGGGCTTTCGAAGGACGTCAGTTTCGTCGCTGGGGCGCGAGCGGCAACAGCGGCAGCATTGGCCGCAAGGCGGGGCCGATGAACAGCTGCGGTTCGGACGCCGGCTTCATCCCCTCCTTCGTCTCGCGCGTGGCGACGCAGGTCTGCACCTGGGTCCCCAGCGCCCCGAAGTCGCCGACCTTGGGCAGGGTCTCCAGCACGCACTGGTCGAAATAGGGGTATTTGTCCGCCTCGCCGCAGCCGAAGGAGGAGCGGTCCGGCCGCGCGGCGGTCAGCACCATCCGGTTGGAGGCCGCCAGCGCCGGCACGAAGACCCCGGAGAAACAGGCCGAAACGATCACCACCGTCGGCCGCTTGCCGCAGGTCCTGTCGACCATCCCGGCCAGAACCGCCGGCGGCAGGAACTGCTGGTCCACCACCACGCCCATCGGCGCGCCATGGGAACTGAAATAGAGTAGGCAGCCGCCCTGCGCCTTGGCGGTCAGGTCCGAGAGCGCGTTGAAGATCGCCTGCGGCTCGGACTTCTCGGCATGGGCGTCGGGATAGCGTTCCGGCCGCACGGAGAACTGCTTGAGGTTGGTGGCGGAAAAGCCCGCGTCCTCGAATTCGGCGATGACGTCGCGCCGCGCATTGTCGAAGGCTTCGGACGGGCCTCCCGAATGGGCGTGCCAGTCGCCGGCCACCACCACCCAGCTCCAGTCCGAGAAGGGCGTGGCGTTGGCCGCCGGCGCGAGCGCCAGCAGCATCAGGCTGATCAGGAAGGCCCAAATTCGGGGCGACCGGATCAACCGCGGCATCTGCGCCTACTTCTTGTAGGTCTGGAAGGGCGTCGGGATCGCCGTGCCCGTGGCCTTGGCCAGCAACCGGCCGTCGGGATCGAACAGCTCACCCTCGGTGAAGGCCACCTGGCGGCCCCACTTCACCACCCTGCCCACGCCGCGCAGCTTTCCCGGCATGCCGGGGCGGAAGAAGCTGGTCTTCATCTCCAGCGTGGGCGCGACGGCGGTCATGCCGCTGGCCACCATGCAGGCCACGCTCATGCATTCGTCCAGCATGGCGCAGAGATAGCCGCCCTGGATCTGCTTCATCGGATTGAGCAGCAGCTCGGCCTTGGCGTCGAACTCGACCTCGACCTTCTTCTCGGCCTGGTTCACAGAAAGCATCCGGAAGCCCAGGGTCTGGGAGCCGGTCGGCTGGTTCTTGGTGCGCAGGAAGCGCTCGAGGATCGCTTCGTCGGTGAGGGCGGGTGCTTCCGTCTCGCTCATCACTTCTTCCGGAACTGGTCGAGGGACACGATCTTGGCCTCGCCGCCCGCGCCGCCGGGCGCCTCGGCCTGGGGTTCCGCCTCGGTCTCGGGCTCTTCCGGCTTGGCCTCGCCGGCC
>JAFEDM010000040.1 GCA_018241625.1 Pseudomonadota bacterium
AGCTGGTCTTCATGCCGAGCGCGGAGATCGCCACCACCAGGCACCAGCGCGACAGGTCGTTGGCGGCGTTCGTCACCGGCTTGGGCAGGACGCCCAGGCTGTTGATCGCCACCAGGGCGGCGAAGGCGAACAGGAACCAGGGCAGCGGAACCTTGGCCTTGCCGCCGCTCGCGCCGCTGCGGGCCAGCACGAAGGCGATGGTCCCCACCACCGGCAACAGCATGGCCACCCGCAGCAGCTTGACGTAGGTGGCGATGTCCCCCGTCTGGGGCGAGATGGTGTAGCCGGCGCCCACCACCTGGGCGACGTCGTGGATGGTGCCGCCCAGGAACAGTCCGGCGCGCTGGTGGTCGAGCCCGATGGCGGTGACGAACATCGGGTAGAGGATCATGGCGATGGTCGAAAGGCCGGTGACCACCACCACGGCCAGGATCACGTCGCGCTCGCTCTCCTTGTTCTTCGGCAGGACCGAGGCGATAGCCAGCGCCGCCGAGGCGCCGCAGATGCCGACCGAGCCGCCGGAGAGCGTCCCGAACGAGCGGGAGAGGCCGAACAGCCGCGCCAGCAATAGGCCGATCAGCACCGTGGTCGTCACGCCCGCCACGACCATGGCGATGGGCACCGGGCCGAGCGCCATGATCTGCTCGACGGTGATCCGGGCGCCCAGCAGGGCCACGCCGGTCCGCAGAACCGCCTTGGAGGCGAACTCGATGCCCGGAACGCAGCGGCCTTCCTCATGCAGGAAGTGGAAGGTCATGCCGAACAGCAGGGCGAACAGCATGACCGGGGCCTTGTAGTGCCCGGCCAGCCAGTCGGCGGCCAGGCCGATGGTCAGGGCCACGAGCACGCCGGGGTAGACGGAACGCGCGAAGGTCTCGATCGACAACTGCCTGCGCGCCGCCGGGAGCGGCGTGTCCAGGCCCTCCATGCCCCCGAAGGACTGGAACATCTCGTGGGCGGCGTCGGCGTCCGTATCGAGGTCCCGGATGATCATGCGTGGCCCTTCCCTGCGCACGGACGGCTAAACCGCGCCGGACGCAGCGCCAAGCCTTACGCCGGATTTTCGCGGCGGCGTAACCGAATGGTTGAGGTTGTCGAATAGACCTGTCGGGGCCTGCGAAGAGGCCCGTCCGAAGGGCGATCGATGACCACGGTCAACTATCCGACCCCGGTGATGGTCAATGGCTACTCGTGCAAGAACTGCACCCAGGTGGACGAGGCCAAGAAGCACATCGATCCGAACCACCCGCAGGACGGCCCCTTCGGCGTGCTGGCCAACACCCAGCCGCCGAACCCCAACGATCCGCACCAGACGAAGTCCGCACCCGCCACGGGCCGGGCGCCGGCGGTCACCTTGGGCGGCGCCTTGACGGGGCTGGGCGTCAGCGTCGTCAACGGGCCGCAGGCGCCTTCCGGGACGTCGCGCTTGCTGGACGTCAGAGCCTAGGGCGGTCGCCAACGCGCGCCGCGCAGGGCCGTCGCGAATATTCGCTCTCGATTGTCAGTCGACGGCAGAAGGTCACGCGGGCGAGTATATGGCAGGTGCTCGCGTCGCCAGGTTTGCGCAACAATTGAAATGTTCGAAACTTGGTCTGCGTGGAATCACACGAAGACTTCGAAAAAGTGGGACGTCATCGGGAACCGGCCAACCCCTCACGCGCCTGATGACGGGGGTGTCGCGTACCGAGGAAATCACATTAGACTCTGCGCCCTCGAAGGAAGCTGGGAATCAGCTGGGATGCGGTCTCGACTGTCGGAAAAGAGTGGGGCGGCGATCCGCAAGCTGCGGCTGGCCCGGGGCTGGAGCCTGGCCCAGCTCAGTGAACAGAGCGGCGTGCCGATCTCGACCCTGTCGCGGGTCGAACTGGGCCAGAACGCCCTGAACTACGACAAGCTGATCCGGCTGTGCCGGGCCCTGGAGGTGGATCTGGAGGGCTTGGTCACGCGCGAGGCGGAGGGCTCGGTCGCGCCCTCCGGACGCCGTTCGGTGACCCGCGCGGGCGAAGGCGGCCAGGTGCGAGTGGGCCCGGCCGGTGGTCGGGCCGCGGCGGCGGACCTTCTGTCGAAGAGCTTCTCGCCGGTGATCCTCGAGGTCTCGGCCACGACCCCGGAGGCGCACGGCCCCGCCGTGACCGGCGACGGCGAGGCCTATCTGCTGGTCCTGTCGGGCCAGGTGGAATTCCACAATCACCTCTATGCGCCGCTGTCGTTGGCCACTGGCGACGGGGTCTATTTCGACGCGGCGTCCGGCTATCTTGTGCTGGCGCCCAAGGGGCCGGCGCGGGTGCTTCTGGTGGTCAGTGGCGACATGCCCGCCGACCGCTGAAGCGCCTGGACGCGGCCATCGCACAACGCGGTATTCCCAGAATTAACCGTTACTTTATTCGCATTTGAGAAGAGGGGGAGACGCCTGCCGGAGGGGCAGGCCTATGCCGGGTTCCTCCATGTCCTTCAACGACCTCAACATCTCCAAGAAGTTCGCCGTGGGTTTCGCCGCGGTCGTGACCATCGTGACGGTGATGTCCGTTGCGGTGTTCCTGAACCTGCGCAGCATCAAGGCCGCGGTGGCCGACAACGATCTGGAAGTCCACGAGCTCAACTATGTGCACGACGTGCAGCTGCAGATCATCGAGCGGCAGAACGGCGTGCGCGGCTTCGCCATCACCGGCGACAAATCGTTCCTGAAGGCGGTCGACGAGGCGCTGGCGAAGTACCACGCCGACATCGCCGGCTGGTCGAAGGAGGCGCCGGAAGACGCCGCTCACGTCCAGTCGATCAAGGCCGAGGTGGACTCCATCTTCGCCGAGCAGGACCACCAGGTGGCGATGGCCGCCGATCCGGCGACCCATGAGGCGGCGCTGATCGACCTGGGCCGCAAGGGCCGGCTGAACAAGATCCGCGCGATGATCAAGGACTATGAGAAGACCGAAGGCGAGGCTCTGAAGCAACGCCAGGCGGCCCAGGCTTCGGCGCAGAACCAGGGCGCCTGGACCCTGATCATTGGCGGCGCGCTATCGGTGCTGCTCTCTGCGCTGATGGGCTGGCTGTTGTCGCGAGCGATCGCGACGCCG
>JAFEDM010000410.1 GCA_018241625.1 Pseudomonadota bacterium
CAGCTGCAGGCTGTTCTGGATGCGGTGGTTGACCTCCTTGAGCAGCATCTCCTTCTGCTCCAGCAGGCCGTCCTTTTCGCGCACCGCGTCGCCCAGGCGGCTGTTGAGATCGTGCAGCCGGCGGCGGCTACGCGCCTCCAGCAGGCTGTCACGCAGGCGGGCGGCCGCATCGACCTCGGCCAGGGTCCAGCGGCGCGAGCGGCCGCGCACGGTCTCGCCCCAGGCCTCGAACGAGGAGCGCGGCGTAAGCACCTCGCCCAGGGCGAGGCTCCGCGCCTTATGCGGGTTGCCCGCCCAGTTGACCACCTCCAGCGCCTCGGCGCGGAACCACAGGATGACGAAGGGCTCGTCCTCGGCGACCACCACGCCCATCAGGCCGCTGGCCTGGCCGGGGAAGGCGGCGGCGTCCGGATAGAGGTCGGCCAGCCGGTCGGTGGCCACCGGCTCGGGCGCCAGGTCCTGGACCCAGCGCGCCAGGGCCCGCACGTGGCTCTCCGGCGGGTGCACGCCGTCCATGAACAGCTCGTCGCCGCGCAGGGCGGCCACGCCGTCGGCGTCCAGCATTTTACGGAGTTCGCCGACGCCTTCTCGCAGGTTGGCGTCCAGGCCGCCGCTGCGGGCGAAGTGGGTGGCGACCTCGTCCTCCAGCCCACGCAGCCGCAGGCGCTCGCGATAGGCCTCGGCCTCCTCCTTGGCCCGCACCTGCCGCGCCAGCCCGCCGGCCAGGGCCCGGGCCGCGGCGCGGATGTCATAGGGCATCAGCTTCGGCGTCTGGTGGTGGCAGGCGATCAGCCCCCACAACAGGCCGTCCTTGACGATGGAGATCGAGGCCGAGGCGCCGACGCCCATGTTGCGCAGATACTGCATATGGATCGGCGAGACGCTGCGCAGGGCGCAGTCGCTCATGTCCAGCGGCTCATCCTCCGCCCAGGCCGGCGCCAGCGGCGCGGGGACATAGGCCACATCCGGGATCACCCGCACCAGGTTGCGGACATAGAGCGCGCGGGCCTGGGCCGGGATATCCGAGCCCGGGAAGTGGTGGTTCAGGAACGAGGACATGCCCTCGACCACATCCTCGGCCAGGACGACACCGGCCTCGTCGTCGAGGAAGCGGTAGATCATCACCCGGTCGAAACCGACCAGGCGGCGGAACTCGATGGCCGCGCGCTCGCACAGCGTCTTGAGGTTCGGCGCGCGCTCGAAGGCGGCGCCGGCCTGTTCCAGAAGGCCCATCATCGTGGCCGCCGGCACCGCGGCGCCGAAGCCTGGCTCGACCTCCACGATCAGGTGGCGGCCGGAGATATGGGCGGTGATGTCGAAGCCGCGGCCTGTGGCGTCGGTCAGGTGGTCCACATAGCCGCCGGCGGACCCCGAGGCCGTCGCCTGGGCCACCTTCTGCGCCAGGGCGTCGCCCAGCACCTCGCCCAGGCTGCGGCCGAGCCAGGCCGTCACGCCCAGCACGCCCGCCACGTCGCCGGCGCCGTGGCTGACCTCCAAGCTGTCGCGGTCGCAGACCAGCATGATGCCGTGCGGTTGGATCGAGCCCGGGATGTGGATCGGTTCGCGCGCGCAATTGTCGAGGTCGGTGATGACGGCGCTGTCAGCCATGGGAGAACGCTCCTAGCTCAGCCCCGCAAAGTCGAAGTTCGGCGTGCGCGAAGCCCGCGCGGGCGCCGCGCAGCACCGCGTCCTGGTCCTGCACGCTTTGCGCGACCGCCGCCACGACGTCGAGGAACGCGCGCCACCGCTCGCCCACCCGCGCGCCGTAGG
>JAFEDM010000411.1 GCA_018241625.1 Pseudomonadota bacterium
AGGAGATCGACGACGACGATCTGATCGACGCGGTTTCGCGCGCCGGGGACCAGGCGGTGCGCGCCGGCGAAATCATCCGGACGATGCGCGACCTGGCCACCCGAGGGGGTGTCGAGCAGAAGCCAGAGAGCCTCTCCGCCATCTTGTCGGAGATCGAATTCATCATAGGGTTAATGGTTCGCGACGCCGACGCGCGGGTATTCTACGACCTGTATCAGGGACCGGATATTGTCCTGGCCGATCGCATCCAGATTCAACAGCTTGTGGTTAACTTGGTGCGCAACGCCATTGAGGCAGTCGCAAAGTTCCCTGATCGAGAAATCAAAATTTCGACGCGGCTCGATGCAGATGGTAAACTCTTGATATCAGTCGAGGACAGCGGCCCGGGAGTCGATAGCGCCGTTCTGGGTCGAGTCTTCCAACCCTTGGCAAGCACCAAGCCGACCGGAATGGGGCTAGGCTTGTCAATTTGTCGCGCTATAGTCGAAAACCATGGAGGGCGGATTTGGGTCGAACCCAGTCCGCTCGGTGGCGCCGCGTTCTGTTTCGTACTGGCGCGGACGGGTGTGAGTGAGGATGGCGCAGGCGGCCGATCGGACCGTGTTCGTCGTCGATGACGACGCCGCAGCGCTCGATTCGCTGGTGCTTCTCCTGCGGTCTGATGGGCTCTACCCTAGCGGGTATTCTTCGGCTGTTGAATTCCTGGACGCCCTGCCTACCGAGGCCCGCGGCTGCGTGATCAGCGACGTGCGGATGCCCGGCATGGACGGCGTCCAGCTGGTCCGCGCGCTGAAGCAGATGGCCTCGCCCCTGCCGATCATCCTGGTCACCGGCCACGCCGACGTCAGCGTCGCGGTCCAGGCGATGAAGGCCGGCGCCTCGGATTTCGTGCAGAAGCCCTACGAGAGCGAGCAGATCCTGCGGCTGGTGCGCGCGGCGCTGGAAGAGAACGACGAGGCCCTCGACGCCAACGCGCGCCGCAACCGGGTGCTGAGCCGGATCGAAAGCCTCACCGCGCGCGAACGCCAGGTTCTCGACCTGATCATGGAGGGCGCCAGCAACAAGCTGATCGCGTCGTCCCTGACGATCAGCCCGCGCACGGTGGAGATCTATCGCGCCAACGTCATGTCGAAGATGCGCGCCGACAGCCTGTCGGAACTGATCCGCATGACCCTGGCCAGCGGCGCCGCCTGATCCCCAGGCCCCGCGCCCGGTCTGACACCGATGTCTCAACCTTTAAGGGTTTGTACCTAGGGATTCGCGCGGGCGTGAAACCGGCGGCCGGCTGTGCTTGATTCGCGGACCTGATGAGTAAGTTCGTCCCCCTCGCGTCCGCGTCTTCCGATCGCCGGCCCGCCAACGACGGCCGGCTGGCGGACGAGGTGGCGGCCGAGCGGCTGGATGCGCTGCGGCTGAAGTCCGGCGCCCTGCATCACGACTTTAACAACCTGCTGGGCGTGATCCTGTCGGCCAACGAGCGGCTGGTCGCCGAACTGCCGGAAGGCGGCGAGCAGCGGAAGCTGGCGCTGCTGGCCCTCGAGGCCGCCGAGCGCGGCGCCAACCTGCTGCGTCGCGCGCTGGACCTGGCCCAGGGCCGTGAGGCCGAACCGGAAGCGGTCGACGCCAAGGCCTCGCTCGACGCCCTGCGCCGCATGGCCCGCCAGGCGATCGCGCCGGGCGTGCGCCTCGAGGTCCGCGAACCCGAACAGCCCCTGGCCTGCCGCGGCGAACGCACGGGCCTGGAGATGTCGTTGCTCAACCTCTGCCTCAACGCCGGCCACGCCACGCCCGACGGCGGACGCGTGACGGTGCAGGTCCACGAGGTCAACGTCGACGCCGCCGACGGCCTGGGCCTCAAGCCCGGCGCCTACGCCGCCTTCAGCGTGCGCGATACCGGCAAGGGCATGTCGCCGCAGGTTCTGGCCCACGCCACCGACCCGCTGTTCACCACCAAGGCGACAGGCACAGGCCTGGGCCTGAGTTCGGTGCTCGATTTCGCCCGCGCCTCCGGCGGGGCGCTCAGCCTCTGGTCGCGCGAGGGCCAGGGCTCGACCGCCACCCTCTACCTGCCGCTGCTCCACGCCG
>JAFEDM010000412.1 GCA_018241625.1 Pseudomonadota bacterium
AAGAAGTATGGCGCCGGCGCCTTCTGGAAGAAGCTGGCGGCGGCCGACGGCTTCTTCGAACACCTGGACCTGATGCCCGACGCCATGCGGCTCTACGAGGCGGTGAAGGCCAGGGAGCCGATCATCCTGACCGGCATGCCGCACGGCGACTGGGCCGAGCCGCAGAAGCGCGCCTGGGCCGCGCGGCATTTCCCGGGGGTGCCGGTGATCACCACCATGGCGGCGTTGAAGCGCGAACATTGCGAGCCCGGCGACGTGCTGGTCGACGACCGGCCCTGGCATCGCAAGGCGTGGGAAGACGCCGGCGGCCACTTCATCCACCACGTCTCGGCCGAAGCCTCGATCGCGGCGCTGAGGGCCGCCGGCTACATCTAGGGCCCTCCCCTAATGGGGAGGGACAGACTGCGCAGCAGTCAGGGTGGGGAAGTCGGCTTCAAATTCGGACTCAGAGCCCTGGCCCACAACCCCACCCGACCTCGGCTTCGCCTCGGCCACCCTCCCCTGAAGGGGAGGGATGACCGCTCGTCGCTACCAGAAGATCCCGCGCACCACCTGGACGATGCGGCCGGAATATTCGTCGATCATCAGGGCGTCCGGTCCCACCCGGACCCAGGTGAACCCGGGCGGCGGATAGGGCAGGTCGTAGTCGAGGAAGTCGGTGATCCAGTACGGCTCGGCGAACCAGGGCCGGGGCAGGAACTCGCCGAAGCCCCAGGCGCGGACATAGTAGCCGTAGGGCGGCCGGTAGACGCCGATGCGGAACCGGTCCTGCGCCCAGAGCACCGACGGATAGCGGCCCGGCGCCCAGTGGGCCATGCCGCCATCGCGCCCGCGACCCCATACGGCTCCGCCGTGCTCGCCCCCGCGCCAGTTCGGGTCGCGCCGGTCGAAGCCCGGGCCGCGGCCGTCGAAGTTGCGGCCATCGAAATTCCGGCCGTCGCGACCACGGTCCTGGACGTTGCGGCCGTCTCCGCCGCGCGGATCGTGGCGACCTTCCCAGCGGCTTCCGTCGGCCGGCGGCGGCGTCACCTGGCCGCGATCGCGGTTCCAGTCGCGCTGGGCGCCGGGGTTGGGCTGGCCGGGGACCGCCGGAGGCGGACCGCCCTGGAAGCGACGGTCGCCGCCCCGCCACTGGCCGCCGTCGGGACGGGGGCCGGGCTGGACCTGGGGCGCGCCGGGCGGCGGGCCCTGGACGCGCGGGCCTTGCGGGCCGCCCTCCTGGTGGCGGCCGTCGCCGCCGCGGAAGCCGCCGGGTTGCTGGCCAGGCTGCGGCCCGCCGCCCTGCCAATGACCGCCGCCCGGGCCGCCACCGGGGCGCCCTTCCGGCTGCG
>JAFEDM010000413.1 GCA_018241625.1 Pseudomonadota bacterium
GTTGTCGTTCCGGCTGTCGGCGAACACCAGGACGTCGTCCCCGACCTGCACCGCCACATACTCGGCCGCGCCCGAGGCGATCTGCTGATTGGCCGCCGCCAGGGCCTCGGCGAAGCTGCCGGCGCTCTGTTCGACATAGTTGCCGGCGGTCGCCGCCGCGCCGGAAAAGCTCAGGAAATCACCGGACGACCAGTCGGTGACCTTGTCCATCTGCCCGGCCACCGCGAGGGACTCGCCGGCGTGGACGACGAACAGGTCCGCGCCGGTCCCGCCGGTCAGCACGTCGGGCCCGCCCCCGCCGGAAAGCGTGTCGGCCCCGTCGCCGCCGGACAGGCTGTCGGATCCGATCGAACCGAACAACTTCTGGCTGGTCGCGTCGCCCGTCAGGTTCAGGTGCATGATCGTGCCCAGGTCGACCAGCTGGAGGCCCGAGCCTTCGTCCAGCACCAGCACCCGGCCTTGGCTCACCACATGCATCAGGCCGGTGTTGTCGCCGCCCGGGACCGCGACCGACGAGACCCCGAAACTCGCGACCTTCTGCCAGCTCTGGGTGTCGAAGACGGAGACGGTGTTGAACGCCTTGTCCCAGGTGAAGAGCTGATGGCCGTCGGCGCTGAACGCCTCGGAGTCCACGAAGTTGGTGAGCGTCTGCACGGGGTGCAGCGCCAGGTCGTAGATCTTGGTCCCCACCGCCACGAGGCCTGCGGCCGTGCTGATGTCGCCCTTGAACGAGCTGAACGAGATGCCGCTCAGGTCGCTGCTGACCGCGGTGATATGCCCGGTGGTGCTGTCGTAGAGTGAGAACGGCTCCAGGCCCGAGCCGCCGCCGCCGATCAGCAGATAGCGCCGGTCGTCGGAGATCCCGACGTAGCTCAGGGGGTCGAGGTTCGCGAACGCCTGGACGGCGGTGATCGTCGGCGTCGCCGCGTTCACCGAGAATTCGCGGAAGCCGTTGGCGTTCTGGAAGTAGCCCTGCGGCGTGAAGATCACCGTCCCGTCGGCGGTGATGTCGACATAGTGGTCGCCGCGGGTCCCAGCGGAGCTCTGGCTCTCGGTGATCTGGCTGAACGTCTGGGCGTTGAGGTCGACGCGGGTGATGACGTTGGACGCCACGCCGTTGACGGTCGCGCCGTCGTGGTTGCCGACGATCAGATAGTGGCCGTCCAGCGAGGTCGCCGCGGCGATCGGCGTGCCGCCGATCTGCAGATTCAGGGTGTAGGCCTGCTGGGCGATGCTCCAGCCGAACAGGGCGCCCGACGAGGTCACGATATCGATCTGGTCGTGGACGGGATCGTAGGCCCAGGCGGTGTAGCCCGGTTTGGTCAAGGTCGTACTCAGATCCGTCACGCGCCGGCCCCCCAGCCAGATTACAAACAGCGCCCTTCAGGCGCAGCTATCCCTCGAAGATCCAGCCGTCCTTCAACGTCGACAGTGTGACACCCACCAGGATCAGCTTGTCGCCATTGCCCATGTCCACCACCGTGTCGGCGCCGACCTGGCTCGCGCTGTAGATGGTGCCCGGATCGAGCTGCACCCGGTCGCCCTCGGCCTGGTTGAAGTCCAACACCCGGTCGATTCCGGCCCCCGAGAAGCTGTGGAAGGTGTCCGCGCCCGCGCCGCCGCTTTCGGTGTCGTTCCCCCGGTCGCCGGAGATGAACTCGTCGCCGGAGCCGCCCACGATGCTGTCGTCGCCCTGGCCGCCGCGCACCTGATCGGCGGTCGATCCGCCATGCAGGGTGTCGTTGCCGAGGTTGCCCCAGACGATGTCGGCCTGATGCGCCGTGATCAGGTCGTCGCCCTGACCGCCCACCAGCCAGTCGTGACCGCTCGTCCCGCCGTCGATGGTGTCGTTGCCCTTGTTGCCGTTGATGTCGTCGAAGCCGGTCCCGCCCTGGATGGAATCGTCGCCCGCGTCGCCGCGCAGGTAGCTCTGGGCGGCGCTGCCGGCCTGCAGGGTGTCGTTCCCATCGCCGCCGGAAAAGGTCGACAGGCTGCCGCCGCCGACCATCAGGTCGTTTCCGCCGTAGCCCAGAGCCGTGAAGCTGGTGTCGGCGCCCGGCGTCTGGGTTCCCTGGACGGTGATCACGTCGTCGCCCGCCA
>JAFEDM010000414.1 GCA_018241625.1 Pseudomonadota bacterium
CGCCTCGGCCACGGGGGTCACCGAATGGCCGTTGAGGTTGGCGTCGAGCACGGCGGCGTCGATCGGCTGGTTGAGCAGGCCTAGCGCCTCCTCCAGCTCATAGGCCGGGCCGATCACCGCGGCCCCGGCGTCGGAGAGGCCGCTTTCCAGCTCCATGGCCAGGAGGACGGCGTCCTCCACGATGAGCACGCGGGCGCCCTTGAGGTTGGCGGGGCCGGCGGCGGTGACGACGGTTTCCGGCGTCCGGGCCGCGGGGACGTCGGGCACGGTCTCCGGCCGCGGCGCGACCGCCGCGGCCCCCGCCTTCAGCCGCGCCACCAGGCCGGCGGGGCGATAGTCGACGGACGTGTGGCCGTTCAGCTCGCGGCCGGTCACATGGTCCAGCAGGGTTGCGCCGAAGCCGCGGCGCGTGGGCGACGTCACCGGGGGACCGCCGCTCTCCGTCCAGACGATCTCGAAGCCGCCGTCGGGGCAGGACGACCAGCGCAGGTCCACCCGGCCGGTCTCCACCGACAGCGCGCCGAACTTCAGCGCGTTGGCCGCCAGCTCGTGCAGGGCGAGCGCCAGGGCGTTGGCGGCGCGGGGTGTCAGGAACAGCTCCGGACCTTCCCAGCCCGTCTGGCCGGGGGCGATGGCCCCGAGCTCGGCGGCGGCGAGGTGATCGATGGCGGCGCCGCGCCAGCGGGCGGCGGTGAGCAGCTCATTGGCCGAGCCCATGGCCTTCAGCCGCCCGCCGAAGTTGGTCAGGAAGGCGTCCAGCGAGGTGGTGCGCTTGGCGGTCTGCAGGGCCAGCGCCTGGACCGTAGCCAGGACGTTCTTCACCCGGTGGTCCAGTTCGGCCATCAGCGTCTGGCGCTGGTCCTCCTCCAGCCGGTGCCGGGTGATGTCCTCGACGATTCCGGTGACGCTGAGCGGCCTGCCGTCGGCGGCGCGCGTGAGCACGCCGGTGACCCGCACGCAGACCGAGCGGCCCTCCTTCGCGCGCATGCGGAATTCGAACTCGTACTGCCCGCCCGCCGGGCGCTGCTGCACGAGGCTTTCGCGGAAGCCCGGGAAGTCGTCCGGGTGGATATAGGGCTCGAGCGCCAGGGTGCCGGCGGCGGCCATCGGCCCCTCGGGGAGGCCGGTGATCGCGGCCATGCGGCGGCTGACCATCAGCACGCCGCCGGCCATGTCCCATTCGAATTCGCCGAGGCCCGCGACCTCCAGCGCCATTTCCAGGCGGCGGTGCTCCTCGCTGTGGCCGGTGTCACCCAACGTCATGGACCGAACATAGGGTGGCTTACGGAAGATCGCGACAGGAACCGTGACCCCGAGCACGCGTTTCGGCGGCCTGGCCACACGGGCCAGGGGCGCAGGCCGACGGGACGCCGGCTTTGCGACCTTGACTGGAACCGGCTAGGGTAGGCGACGTTCTGGCCATGTCCTCCCGCACGCCTGCCGGAGCGCAACCCTTCGGAGACTTTTCCATGCCCGCGAACAGCGTCGATCAAGCCGCCGGCGAAGCCAAGTCCGCGGTCAATGCCGCATCTGAGACCGCCACCAAGCTTTCCGCCGACGCCCAGCGCTCGTTCGCCGACGCGGCGAAGAAGTTCGAGCGGGCGATCAACGAGGGCATCGAGCAGCTGCGCGCCCAGAC
>JAFEDM010000415.1 GCA_018241625.1 Pseudomonadota bacterium
ACACCGCCCTCAGCCTGAACAACCTCGCCTACAACATCGACGCCCAGGGGCGCTACGCCGAGGCCGAGGTCCTCTACGCCGAGGCGCTCGAGGCCAGCCGCGCCGTCATGGGCGAGCGTTCGGCGTTCACCGCCGGCGCCTACAACAATCTGGCTGCCAACCTCAGCGCCCAGGGCAAGTACCCCGAGGCCGAAGCGCTATACCGCAAGGCGCTGGAGATCCGGGTGGCCGTCGGGGGCGAGCGCGACCCGTTGACCGCGGGCGCCTACAGCAACCTCGGCTCGGTGCTGACGGCGCAGGGCCGGGCCGCCGACGCCGAGCCGATGTTCCGCAAGGCCTACGAGATCCGGACGGCGACGTTGAAGCCGGGCGATCCCGGCCTGGCGACGAGCCTCAACGACGTGGCCTACAACCTGAGCGACCAGGGACGCTATCGCGACGCCGAACCGCTGCTGCGCGAGGCGCTGGCGATCCGTCTGGCGGCCCTGGGCGAGGATCACACCGACACTGCCGCCAGCCGTAACAACCTGGCGGCCAATCTGGCGGCACAGGGGCGCAACGCCGAAGCCGAGCCCCTGCAGCGCGCCGCCCTGACGGTGTTCCGGGCGAAGCTCGGCGAGCGGCACCCCACGACGGCGACGGCCGAGAACAACCTCGCCGCCGACCTCAACGCCCAGGGCCGGTACGGCGAGGCCGAGCCGTTCTACCGCGCAGCCCTGGACGCGCGCCGCGCCGGCCTGGGCGAACGCCATCCCGTCACCGCCAGCAGCCTGAACAACCTAGCGGTCAACCTGCAGGATCAGGGCCGCTACGCCGAAGCCGAGGCCGCGTTCGCCAAGGCGCTCGAGATCCGCCAGACGGCCCTGGGTGAGGTCCATCCCGAGACGGCGCAGGGCTACGCCAACCTGGCCGCCGCCTTGAACGCCCAGGGCCGCTATGGCGAGGCCGAGCCCTTGTTCCGCAAGGCGCTGGCGATCCGCCGGACGGCCTTTGGCGAGCGGCATCCGTCCACCGCCGCCAGCGAGGACAGCCTGGCCTCCAACCTGGACGACCAGGGCCGCTTCGCCGAGGCCGAACCGCTCTATCGGCAGGCGCTGGAGATCCGCCGCGCCGGTCTGGGCGAGCGCCATCCCCTGACGGCGGCCAGCGCCAACAACCTGGCCTACAATCTCGACAACCAGGGCCGCTATGCCGAGGCCGAGCCGCTGTACCGGCAGGCGCTGGACATCCGCCGCGCGGCGCTGGGCGCGCGTCATCCCTATGTCGCGACCAGCCTCAACAACCTCGCCTCGGTGCTCGACAGCCTGGGCCGCCATGGCGAGGCCGAGGCGCTCTATCGCGAAGCGCTGGACATCCGCCGCGCCACGCTGGGCGAGCTGCATCCCGACACGGTGGTCAGCGAGGCCAATCTCGCCTTCAGCCTCGACGGCCAGGCCCGCTATGCCGAGGCGGAAGCCCATGCGGCGACGGCGGTGGACCTGGCGCGCCGGGTGCGACTGCGCGA